>CAZKJO010000047.1:0-2507 GCA_964553105.1 uncultured Weeksellaceae bacterium
TTATTTCTCAATAAAGATTACACGTCTGTTTGCATGGTTTTTCCACTCAGGACAATTAGTCGCTGGTTGACACTCAGGGAATCTAAGGTCATCTTTACCCATAGCTACTACGTTTAATTGACTAGCATCAATTCCGTGCTTCTCAACTAAGTAGTTCTTAACATTTGTTGCACGTCTTTCAGATAAGCTTAAGTTATAAGCTCTAGAAGCTCTAGCATCCGTGTGTCCAACAATGTCAAATGATTTGTCATTGAAGTGCTTCAAGTACTTAGCTGCTTGATCTAAAATTGGATAATAGTTTGGAGAAATGACATCAGAATCTAATGAGAACTCTAAGTTAGCAATGGCTAAGTTCAACATTTCTTCAGCAGTTCCACCTTCTGGACATCCATTGTTACTTGCAGGACCAGGTAATGTAACACACTCATCATATAAGTCAATTACACCATCTAAGTCAGTATCTAATGCACGACCTGCACCATCAACTCTTGCTCCTGCTGGAGTATCAAGTTCTCTATCCCAATCATCACAAACACCATCGTCATCTTTGTCTCCTGAAGCACAAACTACTAACATACTTTGTAATTCCTCTGGAGAAGGACCTGGATAAATATCGGCTAAAGGATCAGCCCAAGCTAAATGCTCTTGGTGTTTACCAATTTTGTACATTAAACCAAGGTTAAAAGTAAACATACCGTCATCTTTACCTTCTTCAATATCAGCAATTGCACCTCGGGAACCAGAGCCATCAAACTCTTCATCACCCGTCAATACATACATCGCTTTAAGCTCTGCGTCAAATTTTTGGTTGATTTTATATCTCAAACCAGTACCAGCCGTTGCATACATTGAACCGAAACCTCCAGCATCAGCAACTTGTTGAAAATCAGTATTAGCAAACTTATCTCTTATAAAAGCTTCATATTGCATCGTCCCAACTCCTAGGTATCCATGTAAAGCCCAACCAAAACGAGACTTATTGTCTACCCTTCTGAACAATTGACTAAAGTTTAAATCTCCCATTAAAGCCCACATCCAATATTTTGTATGCGCTCTATATTGTGTTGATTGTTGTTCGGTTCTACCCCAGTTTACTTGAGCTCCTAATCCAAAAGCATGGGTAATTTGTTTCATCAATACAGCATGAACATCATAACTATATAGGTTAGACATATCATCACTATCAATCCAAGAGTTCAAATCTGCACCTTGAACTAGATTTAAACCTCCATATAGCCCAATAGACCAGTCATTAAATTTCTTTTGATCGGAAGTAAAATCAACATAGTTTTGATTCATTCCGTAATATTTATTTTCAAAATATTCATCCGCCGTAAGTTCGTCTGTTTCCACAGCACTGTCTGTTACCACTACAACTGTTTCCTCCTCCTGTGCGAACAAAGGAAGTGCACAAAACAGTAAGGTAAGCAATGTTAAATAATTCAGTTGCTTCATAAGTTTATCGTTTTAATTTCATTAGTTTACAAGACGCAAATTTAACACATCATTCGTCAATAACAAATTAATAGTTATTAAACTTTAGTCCTATAGACAAAAATACAATAAATTAAAACATATCCAACAAATCGCTCACGAATTTTCTTGTAAAAATTTGATTATGAGGAATTACTAAATCTTTTGATACATAATTTACATCTCCAAAACGTAGAATGTCTATATCAATAATTCTAGAAACATAATTTTCATTAGGTAGTGGTTCTTTATAAACCCTACCCATCTTTTGCTCAATCGCCTTAATACTCTTTAACAATTCTATAGGACTTAAATTGATCTTAATTTCAATCAACTGATTTAAAAACATAGTATGGGAAGTGAAGCCTACAGGTTCTGTTTCTATAATTTCTCCAACCTTAACAATCTCCCCTACCTCAGTATCTATATAGGTTCTAGCTAACTCTAGGTTTTTATTTCTATCACCTAAATTACTTCCGAGTAACAAAATGACATTCATTGTCGACATATATAGGCAAAAGTAAGTAATTTAAAAATATGAAGACATTTTTTGGAAGAGTAATAGCCGTTGTATTCGGTATTACGCTATTTATTATAGGATGCTTTATTGTGATTTCGATTCTAGGCTCAATCTTAGGTGGCGCAGATAAAGTGACAGTTGATTCAGGTAGCGTTCTAAAACTAGACTTTAAAGAACCTATTTATGAAAGCAATATGGAGATTCAAACATCTTTATTTAATCTTACAGAGAAAGAATCCCCTCATCTATTGCAAATTCTTAATGCCATTGAAAATGCTAAAGAAGATGATAACATAAAAGGTATCAGTTTAGAGCTTAATACAACAACCCCAGAGGAGATAACTCAAATTGATTTAATTAGAGATAAAATTCAAGACTTTAAATCTAGTGGAAAGTTTGTATACGCCTACACCAATAGAGCTTCACAAGCTGATTATTACCTAGCTACGGTAGCAGATTCTATTTTTCATAACCCTCTTGGAAACATTGACCTTAAAGGACTTTCCTCTGAAGT
>CAZKJO010000047.1:2607-5659 GCA_964553105.1 uncultured Weeksellaceae bacterium
CTATTTTTCATAACCCTCTTGGAAACATTGACCTTAAAGGACTTTCCTCTGAAGTAATGTTCTTTAAGAATTTCGGAGAAAAATATGGTATAGAATTCGAAATTATTAGACACGGTGATTATAAATCTGCGGTTGAACCATTTTTAAGAGATAACTTATCAGATGAAAATCGTGAGCAATTGACACAAATCGTTACACAAATTTGGGCCGGAATGACGAATAAAATGTCGAGTTCTAGAAATATCTCAACTGAACAATTAAATCAATACACTGATAGTTTAGTAGCATTTAATGCTAAATCTGCTTTGAGTCACAAACTAGTAGATGCGCTATATCAAGAAAGCGAATACCATGAGTTTTTAAAGTCTAAATTAAACATTGATAATGATAAAAACCTTAAATCTATTGAGATAAATGATTATGCAAAAACCTTAAAGAATAAATTTGAATCTGATAAGATTGCCGTTTTGTATGCACACGGAACCATTATGCCTGGAGATAGTCAATTTGGGATTCAATCAGAAACTTATAAAGAAGCTATTCAGAAGATTGCTAAAGACGATAAAATCAAAGCTGTTGTACTACGTGTCAATTCTGGTGGTGGGGATGCGAATACTTCAGAAGAGATTTTACACGAAATGAGAAAACTTCATGCTAAAAAGCCAATAGTTGTTTCGTTTGGAGAAGTAGCAGCAAGTGGAGGTTATTATATTGCCATGGATTCGGATAAAATCTTTGCAGAACCTTATACCATTACTGGCTCAATCGGTGTTTTAGGAATGATTCCAAACATAAAAGGTTTAGCTAATAACAATGGATTTACCACGGATTATGTTAAAACCAATGAAAACACCATTTATTATAGTCCGTTTCAAGGATTATCAAAGGGTGGATTAGAAACCATCACAAAATCTACAGAATCGATTTATGAAATCTTCGTGAACCACGTGGCTGCCAATAGAAACAGATCTTTCGAAGAGATTGATGCATTAGGTGGTGGAAGAATTTATACTGGAACCGAAGCTAAAAAGCTTGGTTTAGTAGACGAGTTAGGTTCATTACAAGATGCAATATCTTATGCTGCAGAGATTGCTGAAATTAAAGATTATCAACTTAAATCTTATCCACAAAAGAAAACGGATTTAGAAACGTTAATGAAGGAATTAAACTTATCTACTGAGGTTAAAGCTCAAATCCAAAATTCGATGGATCCAGCTCTTTTGAAAACTTATATTCAACTTGATCAAATGCGTAAATTAAATGGCGTACAGGTTCTTTGGCCCTACGACCTCAACATCAAATAATACCTTACTATTATATAAACAAAAAACTGGAGCATCTCTTGATATTCCAGTTTTTCTTTTTTAAAATATACACTTATTTAAGACTCAACTCATTAAAAGATAAATTTCAATTTTAAGTTTAGAAATTATAGTCATTTATAACTTGATTTTTAAGCATTCATTTACAAATTGAAAAAACGTAACTTTGCAAAAATTTATTCAATGTCAAATATTGTAGCTCTTGTTGGAAGACCCAATGTCGGAAAGTCAACCTTGTTCAACCGAATGCTAAAGAAACGCCAAGCAATCGTAGACAGCGTTGCTGGTGTAACACGTGACCGTCACTATGGAAAATCGGATTGGAACGGAAGAGAATTCACAGTTATCGATACGGGTGGATACATTGAAGGTTCTGATGATGCTTTTGAAGGCGAAATTAGAAAACAAGTAGAACTTGCTATTGAGGAAGCTACCGTAATTCTTTTTGTTGTAGATAACCAGATTGGTCTAACCGATATGGACAAAGAGGTTTCGCGTTTATTACAAAAAACAGATAAACCAGTTTTGTTAGTAGTCAACAAAGTCGAAACCAACAAAAATCGTCTTGACGCTGTTGAGTTCTATGAACTAGGCTTCGAAAGATTCTATACTATTTCGGCTATGGATGGAAGTGGAACAGGTGATTTGTTAGACGCTGCTATTTCGCATTTTAGCCCAGAAGTGCATGTGGATAAATTTGAAGGTTTGCCTAAATTCACGATTGCTGGCAGACCCAACGCAGGAAAATCAACCTTCACCAATGCTTTATTGGGAGTTGATAGAAATATTGTAACCGATATAGCAGGAACCACAAGGGATTCGATTGAAACTATTTACAATAAATTCGGACAAGAGTTTGTGTTAATCGACACGGCGGGAATGCGTAAGAAACGTAATGTAGAAGAGGACTTGGAATTCTATTCTGTTATGCGTGCCGTTAGAGCGATTGAAGATTCTGATGTAGTTTTATTAATGCTAGATGCACAGCGTGGTATTGAATCACAGGATATGAAGATATTCCAGTTGGCTCAGAAAAACCGCAAAGGTTTAGTTATACTTGTTAATAAATGGGACCTTGTAGAAAAGGATTCTTACACCATGAATGAGTTTGAAGATCAAATTAAACGTAAAATTTCTCCTTTTACAGATATACCAATTTTGTTTATTTCTGCTCTAACCAAACAACGTATTTTCAAAGCTGTTGAATTAGCGATGAGAGTTTATGAAAATAGAAATAGACGAATTAAAACAAGCGAATTAATTGATGTCATGATTCCGATTATTAATGCTACTCCTCCTCCAGCAGTTAGAGGTAAGTACATTAAAATCAAATACGCGACTCAATTACCGACGAAAACACCTCAGTTTGCATTTTTCGCGAATTTCCCTCAGCACGTTAAAGAACCTTACAAGCGTTTTATAGAAAATCAAATTCGCGAAAGGTTCGATTTTTCGGGTGTACCAATTCAAGTTCATTTCAGAAAGAAATAAAACTTTTGTTTAGAGCTGAGAAAGGGTATAAAGTGCAAAGATTCTAGTTAATATTTAGAGATTGAAACTCTGCAGGTTCATTAATTTCAATGATTGATTTGATATTTAAATTTTAAATATCTAATTCTAGCATCTGAATCTGCGGGTTACAGCTCTCTTGAGCTATTCATAATTTAGAAATCAAATTTCTCAATCTCTAACCGTCGTAGCCAAAACGTTTAAGCTCGATATCTCTTTTT
>CAZKJO010000047.1:5759-10159 GCA_964553105.1 uncultured Weeksellaceae bacterium
CCAAAACGTTTAAGCTCGATATCTCTTTTTCTCCAATCTTTTTTAACCTTAACAAATAATTTAAGGTAAATCTTTTTATCAAAAAACTTTTCTAATTCTTCTCTAGCCTCCTTCCCTACTTTTCCTAAGGAACGACCTTTGTGACCAATTAAAATTCCTTTTTGAGAATCACGTTCAACATAGATATCACTATCTATTTTAATAATGTTTGCTTCTTCCACAAAACGCTCCGTAACTACTTCTACTGCATACGGAATTTCTTGTTGAAAGTTTTCTAGAATTTTTTCTCGAATAACTTCATTTATGATAAACCTCTCTGATTTATCCGTAAGTTGATCAGCAGGATAATACATGGGCCCCTCCGGCAACAACTCTTGAATCTTAGCCAACAAAAAGTCTGTATTCAATCCTTCTAAAGCAGAAATCGGAAGAATGTTAGCCTCTGGTAATTGCTCGTGCCAATAATTAACTGCTTTTTCCATGATTTCCTGAGAAGTTTGATCAATTTTATTAATCAAAACAATAATAGGAACATCCAGTGATTTCAGTTTATTATTAAAATCTTCATTTAAAAGTTCGGTATCATTAGGTTCAACAACATATAAAATGATATCAGCATCGTCAAAAGCTTCTTTAACGAATTTCATCATCTTTGATTGCAGTTCATAAGCTGGGTTTAAGATACCTGGCGTATCTGAGAACACAACTTGCATATCTTTGGTAGTGACAATCCCAAGGATCCTATGTCTGGTTGTTTGTACTTTATTTGTAATAATAGAAAGGCGCTCTCCCACTAATTGATTCATCAGTGTAGACTTGCCTACATTGGGGTTTCCAATAATATTAACAAACCCAGATTTAAACTTTTTTTGCATGCTACAAAAGTACGAAAAGCAATGATAAGAAAAATAAATAAAAAATATTTTCAGAATTATTTGCTTCATATAAAAAGTGTTTCTATATTTGCCGTCCGATTCAAGAAAATTGAAAGGCGAAAATAGCTCAGCTGGTAGAGCACAACCTTGCCAAGGTTGAGGTCGCGGGTTCGAGCCCCGTTTTTCGCTCAAATTATCACGCTGGTGATGATTGGCAATTAAGCCGCCCTGGTGGTGGAATTGGTAGACACGCAGGACTTAAAATCCTGTGCTCATTAGAGCGTGCGGGTTCAAGTCCCGCCTGGGGTACTAAAGCTGTTCGAAAGAGCAGCTTTTTTTTGTTTAAAATAATTAATAGATACTCACCTCTCGTTGTAATCGGAATGCGCATTTAAGCGTCAAGATTAAACATAGCTTACAATAAGTGATTGTTCTTAAAAGTTTAATCTAAATTTCATTTAAAGAAAAAAGTCACACCCAAATGCAGCTTTATATTTTTAACTTTTTAGTATGAAGCTTTACTCATCCTCTAACATACTTTCTATGGAATATAAAAGTCTGTTCTGAGCGCCATCTTGAGACCCAAAGATAGATTTATACAATTCACCATTCTTATTGATTAAAAGCCAATGTGGCGTTCCGTCTGCTTCTAACTCGTCATAAACTTTATGATTTTCATCTATGTAAATCGGTAGCAGCGCTTCTCCACTGGTAAAAATAGCATTGATATTCTCCTTCGTTCCTTCTCTATTGGGGAAATTTGAATGAATTCCCACCACTTTAATCGATGGATATTTTTGTTGGAAATCATACGCCAACGGAATTCCTCTTCCTGTACAACCTAAGCAATCATTATTATAAATTATAATTAATAAGTTTTCATTGGCGTATTTCTGCATTAAATCCACAGCATTACCATCTAAATCTTTAACCTTTATATTATTGATTTTCATATCATTATTACCTTAAATATTTACAAAAATAAGTGATTCCTCATTCAAAGTTGGTGACAAGAGTATCTTAACGAGAAAGGCAAAAACTAATTAAATTTAAACAATGAACAGCTTAAGACTTTTTAACCACAGGAAGGATTTCGCCTTTCATTAAGGCATATTTCCTTTGTTCTTCAACTGAAAATTGGGATGTTGCATAAGTTGTGTCCACTTCAAATCCTGCGGACCTCAACCTTTCAAAATAATCCATTCCATACCAACGCACATGATCATATTGACCAAAATGTTTTTGTCTTTCTTTTGGGTCAGTGATGGAAAAATCCTCATAGGTTTTCTTTAAATTATATCTCATCGGAACTTGAAAAATGCCCCATCCGCCAGGCTTCATGACACGATATAATTCTTGCATCGCTTGAACATCTTCAGAAATATGCTCCAGCACATGATTACAGAAAACCACATCATACGTATTATCCTCTAAAGGAAGATTTCTAATATCTGCCTTGATATCCGCCAAAGGAGATTCAATATCCAAAGTTGTATAATCCAAGTTGGACATCTTCCGAAAACGTTTAAAAAATGCTTGTTCTGGAGCAATGTGCAAAACTTTTAAAGGAGCTGAAAAAAAATTGGTTTCATTCTTTAAATAAAGCCACATCAAACGATGTCTCTCCAAAGACAACGTGGAAGGCGAAAGAACATTTGGACGAGGGTTTTCATAACCATAGGCCAAGAGCTTTCGATAGGATTTACCATCGATAGGATCTACATAATTATTTCCTTTATAGAATTGAACCAAAAATGGTCGTGCTACATAACTCATGCGAATAAGCCACGGACGTGGAAAAAGATTTAAAGCTTTTTTTAAAAGATATTCCATAAGTTATGTAGCAGACAAAGCTTGTTTTAATTAATTAAAAGTAGCGTCTTTAAACAAAAACTCTTGTTCTTCGTCACTTTCAATTCCTAAAACATCATATATATATTGGAAGGTAGAAAGCAATCTAGGCTCTCCATTTACCATCGTTACATCGTGTTCAAAATGCGCTGAATATTTATTATCTCGGGTTGTTACCGTCCAGCCATCTCTGTGAAACTTAACAGCTCTAGTTCCCATATTAATCATAGGTTCAATAGCTAGCACCATTCCATCTTTTAAAGCTTTGCCTGTACCACGACGTCCATAATTTGGCACTTGTGGATCTTCGTGCATAGTTTTACCCAAACCGTGACCTACAAGCTCTCTAACCACACCATAACCCTCAGCTTCACAATATGTTTGGATAGCATAGCCAATATCTCCTACTCTATTACCTTTTTTAAAAGCACGAATTCCCTCGTATAAACTTTCCTTAGTGATTTTAAGTAATTTTTCAACTTCAGGCGAAACTTCTCCTACCTTAAAAGTATAAGCATGATCTCCATAAAAATCATTCATATACACCCCGATATCCACAGATACGATATCACCATTTTTAAGGGGTTCGTCGTTTGGAATTCCGTGTACTACTTGCTCATTAGGTGAAATACAAAGTGATTTAGGAAAATCATACATCCCAAGAAAGGCTGGATAAGCACCATGGTCACGAATAAATTCATCACCCAAATCGTTTATTTGTTGCGTCGTTACTCCTGGTTTAATGATTTTGGCAACCTCGCCCAAAGTTTTGGACACCAATTGCGCACTTTGATACATTAACTCTAATTCCTCTGCTGTTTTAATTATAATCATACTTTATTCTAAAATCCGAACCAACCTTTTTTCTTTTTCTCTTCTTCTCTACCGTGTATATCGAGATCGAATTCAATTCCTTCTGTGATAATACGATAAACTTCACCCCAACCAGGGAAACCACCTAAATTTCTATCATCGATAAAAATATCAGCGTTTAATTTTCTACTTGCTTTTGCAGGATCATAGTTTTCTCCACTAAAGCTGTTGTTGATGGCATAAAACTCAATTCCATTTTCTCTACAAAACTCAACAGCATCGTCTAATGTTTGCCCGTGACGATAAGTCCAAAGAATTAATCTATGGCCATCTTCTTGCAACTTTCTTAAAGTTTCAAAAGCAAACATCTTGGCTCTACCCACTTTTGGATAGGCGTCATCTGCAATAGTTCCGTCAAAATCAACGGCAATAATCTTACTTTCTGTCATCTTAAATTTCTTCTACAATAATATCTCCTGTCATAGCCTCTGGAACAGGAACATTCATCCATTTCAAGAAACTAGGAGCTAAATCACCTAATTTACCGTTCGAAATTTTCGCATTTCCATTCGGAGTCGCAAAAAAGAACGGAACTGGATTGGTTGTGTGCTGTGTATTAGGTGAGCCATCCTCATTGATCATCATATCTGAGTTTCCATGGTCAGCAATAATTGCCACTGAATACCCATTGGCTAATGCTGTTTCAGCTACTTTCTGAGCACATTCATCTACAACTTCACAAGCCTTAATCGCCGCTTCAAAAACTCCTGTATGACCAACCATATCTGCATTAGCAAAATTTAAACAAATAAAATCTGCTTCACCTTTTTCTAATTCAGGAATGATACTATCTCTAATGTC
>CAZKJO010000047.1:10259-15039 GCA_964553105.1 uncultured Weeksellaceae bacterium
TTTAAAAACTCATCTGAAATTCCTTCATCATAAGAATTCTGTATTTCTTGAATAGGATCAGAAGTATGCGTTCCCATAGCATTCACCATCGCATCATAGGCAAACTTAACGCGCTCCCAACGCTTATCACGGTCCATTCCATAGTATCTTCCGGTAATAGAAGCTAACTTACCTACAGAATGATCCATATAGTCCATTATATCCGCAATAAATCCTTTTCCGCTATGTGGATCACAATCTCGCCCATCCGTAAATGCGTGAACAAAAACATCTTGTAATCCCTCATTTTTCGCAGCATCCAACAATCCTTTTAAGTGATTGATATGCGAGTGAACACCACCATCTGAAACCAAACCCATAAAGTGAACCTTCACATCATTGTTTTTAGCGTATTCAAAAGCTTTTTTCAACTCTTCTTGTTGAGCTAATGAACCATCTCTAACGGCGATATTGATTTTTTCAAGATTTTGATAAACCACACGTCCCGCACCGATATTCATGTGTCCAACTTCTGAATTCCCCATTTGACCTGCTGGTAAACCAACCGCAGTACCCGAAGTGTCTAATTCTGCATGTGCATAGTTTTCATAACAACTATCAATAAATGGTGTATTGGCTTGGGCTATGGCAGAAACTTGAGGATCTTGGGTTTGTCCCCAACCATCAAGAATCATTAAAATCACTTTATTTTTCATTCGATTTATTTCAGATTGACAAAGTTACGAAATGCGTTTTTGTTTATAGAATTTCAGCCACTTTGGTCATTAAATCCTCTAATAAGACTTTATCCTCTGCTGTGATGGAATCCTTGTAATGAGAATCTATATCAATTTGCCCGATATTAAATCCATCTTTAAAAATAGGAACTACAATTTCGGCTTTGGTTTCGATACTACATGCAAGATAGTTTGACTCTTCATGAACATCATTTACAAGCATCGTTTCATTGCTCACAGCTACTTGTCCACAAACACCTTTACCATATGGAATTATTGTGTGATCGGTTGCAGCCCCAACATATGGCCCTAACTTCAGTTCATCTTTATCGCCATTCTTGAAATAAAATCCAACCCAATTAAAATGTTCAAATTCGTCGTGTAATAACTGACAAATCATTTGAAGTTTTGTGTTAGTTTCTTGTTTTGAGCTTAAAATTGTGTCTAAACGTATATGCATGGGATTCATTTAATTTTATTTCGACAAAATTAGTGAATTAAATCTTCGTATTTTTGCATTTATGTGGAAGGAATTCAAACCTATTTTAATATTTATTGCCAAATTCTTTTTGGTTTATATCGTCCTTACCGTAATTTATAGTTGGTATTTGCAACCTTATTTATATGAGCAAAACATCACAGACCCAATAACGAGCTGGATGGCTGATGTTTCTGCATCTTTAATGAGAGCATTTGGTTTTGATGCCTACACAATGCAAATAGAAGGTGAAACACATAAAAGATTTTTTCTTGATGGCGAATTTGCTTCCCTGGTCAACGAAGGTTGTAACGCTCTTTCAGTCGTAATTATTTTCATTTCCTTTATCGTTGCATTTTCAAATGGAATCCTTAGAACCTTAAGCTATGTCCTTGGCGGATTGGTGCTTTTGTTGGTTACCAATATTTTCAGAATTGGCTTATTAACCTACATCTATAGGCACCTGCCAGAGTATTCTAAAAGTGCTCATGATTATTTATTTCCAGGGATTATCTATGGAATGGTTGTGGTTTTATGGTTTATTTGGGTCAATAAATTCGCATTTAAGAAATGAAAATTTTAAGAGGCGTATTAGTTGTCATATTAATCATTGGATTATTCATGGTTCGTAAATATGAAACACAACTTTTCTATGATCCTGTTTTGGCCTTTTTTAAAGGAGATTTTCATCACACCGATTTTCCAGAAATTCAATTGGGCAAGCATCTTTTGAGTATAAGTAGTAGATACGCTTTAAATGCAGGGATAACTTTAGGAATTATTCAACTAATTTTTAATGATATTAAGATTTTAAAATTCTCCTTTTTAATCTTATTAATTTTCTTTGTACCCTTTATTGCTCTGTACTTCTACTTTATTCATATAGAATTCAAAGAAGTATTCACAGCAGGGTTTTATGTTAGAAGATTTCTACTTCAACCTATCATGCTACTGATTCTTGTTCCAGCAATTTGGTTTTACAAAAAGCAAAAGGAAGCTTAAATTAAGCTGATTTAAATTTTAGTTGAAATCTATTTCCAGCGAATTGTCTCCATTAAATGTTCTACATCTTTTCTAATGTAATCTAAGGCTGGAGATAAAGAATCTGGTTTTGGATGCGATCTAAAGTAAACCGCACCTCTCAAGAAGTTTTTAGTGCTATCTGTTACGTGAAATTGATAGTTCATAGCTGATTCTCCACCTAAAGCATACAATGTCCCATAAACTTTTTCATTCGGGCGGACGATTAATTTAGGCTCAATATATTCCGCTTTGGTTGTATGAGGCTCGTAAACTGCTTTTTCAGCATCACGAATAAGGGAAACTATACCTTCCTCGCCTATTTCTTCATAGGTCAAATAGATTGTAGCTTTTAATTTTGGATAATATAAATCATAGGCACATAATGAGTCTTTAGGCTTTTTTTGCGCTCTATCAGAGTACTCAAAAGTATAAGGACATTCGGTTTTAAAATCGATATAATTAGCCTCAGCATATTCTAACCTAACATTTCCATAAGGCTTTGGAATACTTTCATCTTTGCAGGCTACAAATAAGAATAAAACACTAAATAGCAACATCAACTTATTCATCATCTTGATTTTCTTCTACTCTTGGGGTTCGTGTAACTTTAATTCGTTTAATCCTCTTTTTATCTAAAGATTCAATCGCGAAAACGTAATTCTCAAACGTGATTTTTTGTCTTCTATTGGGTACTTCTTGTGCAATTTCTAAAACAAAACCAGCCAAGGTTTCTGCCTCACCCTTATGTTGATCAAATAAATCTTCTTCCTCAACCTCCATCAATCTAAAGAAATCCTTTAGTGAAGTTTTACCCTCGAACAAGAAATTATCATGATCTAGTTTTGAGTAATAAATCTGCTCATCATCAAACTCATCCGAAATATCTCCAACAACCTCTTCTAATACATCTTCTAAAGATACAATTCCAGAAGTTCCTCCATACTCATCCACCACAACTGCCAAGTGGGTTTTCCTATCCTGAAAATCACTTAGCAAATCGTCTAACTTTTTATTCTCTGAAACAAAAAATGGTTTACGAAGCAGTTTCACCCAATCCACTTCTTCTTTATTCAAATAAGGCAATAAGTCCTTAGCATATAAAATTCCTCTAATTTCGTCGATATTATCATCATAAACCGGAACACGAGAAAATCCTTTGTCTGAAACACCATGAATTACCTGATCAAAAGTCATGCTCAATCGCAGCGCATACATATCTACACGGGGTGTCATAATCTGACGAGTTTCTGTGTTTCCGAAGTTTACAATTCCTTCTAATATCTTCTGTTCTTCTGAAGTGGTCATAGCGTCTTCTGAAGTTAATTCCAAGGCTTGCGAAAGCTGATCTACTGATATTTTATGAGATGTTTTAAGGTTGTTTTCAAGTACATTACTCAACCACATTAAAGGAAATGCGATAGGTTTCGTTAGTAATTGAGCAAATTGAATAGCTGGTGCCGAAAATTGAGAGTATTTTAAAGCATTTTGAGCAGAATATATTTTAGGTATAATTTCTCCAAATAATAACAAGATGAATGTAATAATAATTACATCAAAAATTACCGTAAAATTAATCCCCAAAAAGCTTAAACCTTCTAAGTAAGGGTGAATCATATTTGCTGACAAATAAGCTGAAAGCAAAACAATTCCAATATTAATAAAGTTGTTTCCAACTAAAATGGTTGCTAGAAGTTTCTTCTTATTCCTAAGTAATTTCTGGATAAGCTCAATGCGTGGTTGTTTATCATCCTTGGCTACATCGATGTCTTTTTTCTTCAATGAAAAGAAAGCCACCTCCGATCCAGACATTAGTGCGGATAAGAAAAGTAGTATGATTAAGGCAAAAATTTCTAGGGTTACTGTAGCTGAAGAGTAACTTTGTAAAAAGAATAATAAACTCGTGGGTTCGGGTTCCAATTTAAATTATTTAGTTAAAAATCTTAATGAAGTTAAAACGGTAAATCATCATTTAATTCGTTTGAATCATTATCCTCTTTCGAATCATTCACTTTTGAATCTGATTTAGAATCTTCATTAGGTCTTGTATAAGAAGCCTCATCGCTTTGTCCACTCGATTTTTTAGTGCTTAAAAATTGAATGGTCTCAGCATGAATTTCTGTTTGATAACGATCTACGCCATCATCATTCCATTTTCTAGTTTTTATTTTACCTTCAACAAAAACTGTATCACCTTTAGATAAATATTTTTCGCATAGCTCCGCCAACCTATTTCTAGTAACTACTCGGTGCCACTCTGTTTGGGTTACACGTTCATTACTTTCTTTAAGCGTATAGGTTTCATTGGTAGCCATAGGAAAGCGAGCAATACAATTCTTGTCGTCGAAGTAATGTATTTTGACATCATCGCCTAAGTTCCCAATTAACATTACCTTATTTAATGATCCACTCATAATTTATCTATCAAAAGTACAAAAATATAACAAGCAAATTAAAACAGACTGCTTTTATGGATTTTAAATCAAAAATTCAAGTAAATTCCTAAACTTTCTACTAATAAGCCATACACAGCCGGTATTTATAAATATAAATTTACTTATTTTTA
>CAZKJO010000048.1:0-14053 GCA_964553105.1 uncultured Weeksellaceae bacterium
GATTGTGGTTTACAGCTTCGGCGATTGCTAACGGTTTAGCACAATTCTTAGGAGGTTATATCGATCAGATTGTAGCTGAGCATTCAATGACTTATTTCTTTGGTATTTTCGCAGTATTGCCAGCATCGGCAGGTCTTGTGTTGATTCTACTATCACCGAAATTAAAGAAAATGATGCACGGTATTCATTAATTTGAATGCACTAAAAACAATAATCTGATTTATATAAAATTGGAAAACTTTAAGGGAAGATTCCAAAGCTAATTTGGAATCTTTTCTGTTTTAATTAACATATTGACAAATAATTTAAGTCATTAAATATAAATTGACATGGAAGAAAAAAGGTCTTTTTTAGATACCGTCAAATCGCTGAACACAACCTTTTGGTTAGCCAGCATTATGGAGCTGATGGAGCGTTGGGCGTGGTATGGTATTTTTACCTTATTTGGACTTTATTTAGTAGGTTCTACTGATGAAGGCGCACTTGGGTTGAACCATATAGAGAAAGGTAAAATTATGGGTGATATTACCGCCATTCTTTACCTTTTACCCGTATTCTTTGGTGTAATTGCAGATAGAATTGGATACAAACTTTCCTTGGGAATAGCATACGTTATTATGATTGCCGGCTATTATTTAATGGGGGAAGTCAACACTTTCTGGATGATGTATATGGCATTCTTATTCGTAGCTATTGGTGCAGCTTTCTTTAAGCCAGTTGCTTCTGCTATTGTGGCTAGAAACACAGACGACACAACAGGAACCTTAGGATTTGGTATTTTTTATATGATGGTGAATATCGGTGGATTCTTAGGTCCGGTAATGTCATCTTCTTTAAGAACCCAATATGGTTGGAGAATTATTTTTATTCAGGCAGCTTGTGTGATTACGATAAATCTTTTGATTTTACTTTTCTTTTACAAAGAGAAAAAAGAAGAAAATACTGCGCCTAAAGAATCATTAGGCAAAGCATTAAAAGATGCAGTTTTAAATATTTTTACTGCACTTAAAGATATTCGCTTAGGAATTTTACTATTGTTAATGGTATGTTTCTGGACTATGTTCAATCAATTGTTCTACACGCTACCTAACTTTATCGATGATTGGGTAGACTCTAGGCAAATCAGTGATTGGTTAAATACGAATGCTCCATTCTTAGGCAAACATATGACACAAGGAGGTTTGGTAAAAGCGGAGTGGTTTACTCAAATTGATTCATTTATGATCATTATTTTCCAAATGATTGTGTCTTTTTTTGTAACCAAAATGCGTCACATTAATGCTGTTATTAGAGGTGCTATTATCGCTTCTATTGGGGTTGGATTAACTTTTTATACCAACAATCCATTTTATACCATCTTAGGAACCATGATTTTCGCTATCGGTGAAATGATGTCGAGCCCGACGGTTTCTTCTTTTATTGCATTGATTACACCTAAAGGTAAAGAAGGATTATACCAAGGAACTTACTTTTTGCCGGTAGCTGCAGGTAACTATTTTTCTGGTTTAATTGCAGGAGATTTATATCAAGCGTGGTCAGATAAGTTGAGCTTGCTTCAAAAAGAAATGACTCAACGAAAAATTGAAATGCCAGAGGTGGTTTCTAATACGGAATTTATTGAATCTGGATCCAAAGCGTTGGGTATGAGTATAACAGATTTTGAGAATCAGTTTGACCTAAAGGCTGAAAAGGTTGATTGGGATGTAGCAATTAATTCTTTCAAGGAATTTGCAGCAAATAAAGGCGCAGATATTTCTATGGTTAAAACTCCTTTCTCTAAGAATGATTATTTTACTTTGGCTGAGCAGAAGTTAAACTTAGATCATTGGGAAATGGTGAATATGCTGTGGGAAAACTACAATCCAAACAAAATTTGGTATGTAGTATTTGGGATTGGCATTTTTTCTGTTATTACTTTAACGCTGTATGATTATCTCATAATTCGACCAAGAGAAAAAAAATTAGTTGATTAAACGTTTTTTTTAATAAGATTTAAAGCCTACTCCTGAAAAGTAGGCTTTTTCTATAATTATAAACTCCAAAACGAAAAATATCCAATTCCAATCAAACTTTTTTATATTTACCATTCGAAAATTTTAGAATGACTCAATTTTTAGTTTTTCTAGAATTTCCTCCAATAAAATAATAACATATGAGTAAACAAGATTTCTTTAACAGAGATTCTCAGGTACTAGGGCATCCAGCGGGTCTGTTTGTGCTGTTTTTCACAGAGATGTGGGAGCGTTTTTCATTCTATGGAATGCGCGTACTATTAATTAACTTCTTAACCATGGCAGCCATTGGCTACAACCCAGGATGGGAATGGTCTGCAGAAAACGCGGGAGCGCTGTTTGGTACCTATGCCATGTTGCTCTATATCACGCCTATTATTGGTGGAATTATCGCCGATAAATTCACAGGTTATCGTTGGGCGGTGGTGATTGGTTCGGTGATCATGACAGCAGGACACGCGGCCATGGCATTCGAAACCGAACTTTCCTTATATCTTGGTTTGGCTTTACTC
The DNA here is from genome assembly GCA_964553105.1 of uncultured Weeksellaceae bacterium. GTDB lineage: Bacteria > Bacteroidota > Bacteroidia > Flavobacteriales > Weeksellaceae > Profundicola. The sequence continues at coordinate 2,525 of CAZKJO010000048.1, forward strand.
GTCTTGGGTACAGGTTTCTTTAAACCTAATATTACTTCTATTATTTCAGAAATGTACAAGGATGTGCCAGAGAAAAAAGATGGTGCATATACTATTTTCTACATGGGGGTTAACGCAGGGGCTTTCTTCGGAATGATGCTTTGTGGTTATTTAGCAGAACGTGTAGGTTGGTCTTGGGGATTCGGTTTGGCCGGTATTTTCATGCTATTAGGTACGTTACAGTTTTGGTTAGCTAAGCCTCTATTCGGCGGTATTGGTGATAAGCCAGGTGCTGTAGAAGAGTTAGAAGAAATAGAAGCTGACGGTGTTATTACCGAAGAAGAAAAAGAAATCATTAAACATAATCCATTCACTTTATTAGATAAGATTTTAATTGCTATTACTGCAATTATTGGATTGGGTTATGCTATCAACGACCCGCTTTCTAAGATTGCTGGAATCGATATGTTTAGCTTCGCAGCTGTGGGTGATTTCGATGGTCAGTATGTTGCGATTATAATTGGACTAATCTTGTTCTTGTACTTGGTGATTACTAGGATTGCGAGATATGCTCCTATCGTTCGAGATAGGATGATTGCATTTATCATTTTCGCCTTTTTCACGGTATTTTTTTGGATGAGCTTTGAGCAGGGTGCAACTTCATTAATTTTATTCGCGAGAGATGGTGTTAATAGAACTTTGAGTGGGGATTCAGCGATTGCATATAACATTGTAAACACATTATTAACGGTGGTTCCATTAGCCATTATTACCTATGTTTTAATAAGATTATTTAAGGCAACCTTCAAAAGGATTCCAGGTTCTAATCTTGTGCTGGCCATTTGTTTTATTGCTGTTTGGGGTGTTGTGCTATGGATGTTGAACCGCGATTGGAATGCTACCGCTTACGAGGTATCTTACCAAGCCATTGAAACGCCTGTTTTAGAAGACGGAAAACAAAAAGTTGATGAATCAAATAATCCTGTTTATTTATATACTCCTATCTCCGATGAGACTAAATTGTCTGGCGCAGATAAGGTTGTGGCTCAAAAGGTAAGAATTAGTGAGCAAGAAAAATTTGCAGTTGGTGATAAAATCAACATTATTACCAAAGATAATACGAATACTACATTTGGATTTTTAAGTGAGGAGAGATTAGCAGAAGCCCGATTACGTGGTGAAAAAATAGGAAGAGAAAGTGGTGTGATTCCAGCACAGATTTCGGAAATCCAGTCTAATCAAGTTGAGGTTACAACTTCTTGGTTTAGTATTCTGAACTCCTTCTTTATTATTGCTTTTGCAAGTTTATTCTCTAAACTTTGGGATAGTAAATACAATCCATCAGCCGCCGTTAAGTATGGTTTAGGATTAATCATTATGGCGATGGGATTCGGTTTGTTAGCCTTTGGGTCCTATGGCGTAGCGGAAGGCGTAAAAGTAAGTATGATATGGCTAATTTTAGCTTATCTCTTTCATACCTTGGGTGAACTATGTCTGTCGCCTGTTGGTTTATCCTATGTGAGTAAATTAGTGCCAGCGCGTATGATTGCCTTTATGTTTGGTATGTGGTACTTAGCTATTGCTATTGGTAATAAATTAGCGGCTGTATTAGGTGGACAAATTGAGAATATTACATCTCAGTATTCACTTTCTACATTCTTCTTAATTTTCACGATTGTACCAGCGGCTGCAGGTGTTGTAATTATGTTGTTACACCCGGTGCTTAAACGTTTGATGCACGGCGTTAAATAAGCGTATGAATATTAAAATAGAATCGGCTTTCGTTGGAAGCCGATTTTTTTTGGCATATTTTTAGCCTAAAACTCAATCCTGTAGTTTCTAATTAATTGTTAGATAACAAATTTTTAACACTAAGATTCAAACTTCCCTATTAAGTTTGCAAATAAGAACAAGATTATGATGCGATATATATTTTTGATTTCACTTTTTTTAAGTAGTCTAAATTTCGCCCAAGAGATTAATTGGGTATCCATTAATGATGCAGAAAAAATGCAACTACAAAGTCCAGAGAAACCAATGTTTATTGATGTCTACACAGATTGGTGTGGGTGGTGTAAACAAATGGATAATACAACTTTCAAGAATGAAGAGGTAGTTTCTTTTATAAATGAATATTACATTCCAGTTAAGTTCGATGCTGAGCAAAAGCAAGAAATTACTTTCAAAGGACAAAAGTTTGAATACATGGAAGTAGGAAGAAAAGGAGTGCATCAATTAGCAGCAGCTTTATTACAAGGAAATCTGAGTTATCCATCTTATGTTGTAATTAATAGCAAAAATGAATTAACGCATTTACTTAGAGGTTTTATGAAACCAAACGATTTACTGAATAGCTTCTAAATAAGCACCACTTTCATAAGTAGAGTATAAACTATCTGATTTTTCTTTCAGATATTGAATTTGAGAAGGATAATTGCTGCCATCAGCGATTATCCTTTTTATTTTTGATGGAATTGAATCGGGTAAGTAATAAGGCGCTTTGGTTAAGATTATCGCATCTACTTCAGGGAATTCCTTGAGTTGATCGTCACTAATGTAGTAAACTTGCTCATTCAACTTAATTAAATTTTTAGCTTTAATATAATTATCGCCTTTCTTCGTAGACATTAAATCATGAATGTTTAGATGTTTAATTTTTTCATGGGTGAGATAAGGGTTGATGACGTAATTTCTCACATTGGTGGAATCTTCTACATGCCAGAAAATATCTAACTTTTTCCCTTCTCTTAATGCTATCACACTTGCTTTGTATTGTTGAAAGACTATAAGTTCCTGCTTGTTATTAAAAATATAATCATCATAAATTCTGGTAGCCTGAAAAGCTAATAAGATGATGAAAACCGGAATTAATTTTCTCCATTTAAATTGAAGAAATAGCGGTCTTAAAAAAATTATTAGGCTGATAAGTAGTATAACCTGTAGCCAATTCCATGTAATATCTCTAAAAATAAAGGATTCATAGGACGTCAGAAAGTCGATGTATTGATTCACTTTCTCAAAAGCAAAATTTATAAAATCAACTAGAAAATCAGGAAAAATGCTCAAAGTTAAAGTGATAACAACAACAAACGAAAGTGCCACCATAATGCTCGCAAAAGGAAGTACGACCAGGTTGCCTAACAGAAATAATCCAGAGAATTTGTTGAAATAATAAACGCTGATTGGTAGAACTCCAATTTGCGCGACAGTAGTTAGGCAGATTAAATTAAATAAATAGTTCTTATAAGGTTTTCGATAATGGGGAAAAAGTGTGCGAAGAGGTTGATACAGCCAAGCAATGAAGAAAACAGCACTATAGCTCATCTGAAAACCTACCTCAAAGAGTTGATTCGGTTGAATAAATAATAATACCAAAGCCGAAAGAGCCAAAGTGTGATAAATATTGGGATTGCGCTGTAGGGCTAAAGTAAAATAATAAATACTAATCATCAAGGCAGCCCGCGTAACCGATGGAGTAAAACCTACAAACCAAGCAAAAATCCAAATTAAAGCTAAGGCAAGCGCCCAACGCATCATTTTACCATGACGTAGGTAGAGCAGTGGATAGAGAAGAATCATAATAAATCCAAAGATGATTCCCACATGTAATCCAGATATAGCAAACAAGTGCATAACGCCGGCAGAGGATAGTTTTTCTTGGAAATCCTTATCTACATCCGACCGATCGCCTAAAGCTAATGAAGAAATAAATATTTTGCTTGTTTGTGAAAAGCCTTTAGTGTTGAGTTCGTTTTTAATGTTTTGCTTGAAAACCGATAAACGATGCGCAAGAGGTTTATTATTAAGGTGTTTCAAGCCTGCTAGACTATCACTGAATATTTGAAGATAAATCTTTTTATTCTTCAGATATGCCCGATAATCAAAAGCATGTGGATTCTTAGGCGCTGGAATTTTATCTAATATTCCGTAGATCCAAAATTGGTCATTTACATGAATGGGAATTTCTTGTTTTTTGAGGTATAATAACAGATTTTGTCCGATGATAACAGAGTCTATAGGCTTCTCAGAGGATTTAATTTTCACATCATATTTATAATACTTTTCAGAAGGCTTCAAAATACCCTGAACCTCAACATAATAAATAGACTTTTGTTTGTTGAGTTCAAATGATGTATTAAAATGGGGGTTTTCCTGATGAAATCTAAGCGATCCTATACCCATAACCACCAAGAATCCAGAGAAGAATATAAAGCCATTTTTTAGCTTCAGTAGCCTAAAAACTATCGTCATTAGAATTGCGAACCCTATAAAATAAAGAATATGCTCTTCCTTAGGTAAATACTTAAAACTCACCCATATGCCAGCAACTATTGCCAATAGCCAATATACAAATGGATGATATTTCATAACAGAAATAGTTTACATTAATTTTTGAATTTTTCTTCAAGTTCGTCATGCACAACTTTCTCCATAAAATCACGAAGGGTTTTCATATGCTTTTTAGCAATCCTCTGGCCTACATGTGCTGCGATGTAGGTAGCAATCATTATAAATAATCCGAGCCAAGCAAAGTTCACCATCCATGATTCAACGTCTAATCGCATTTGTACAAACCAGATTAAACCAAAGAAGATAAAGATCGTCCCACCCAATATGTAAAGGAACATAAAGAAAGTCCAAACGCTGGGTCGAGGTCCAAAAACACCTCTTATTAGTGTAATATTCGGATCATCTTCATCAGCTTCCGAACGTATTTGGAGTTGGGGTGCCCAATATTCATGTTTATCTTTTCGCATTCGAATCACAGAAAACTCTTGTCCAACATAGCCTCCCAAAACTTTATTCTGAATCTGGAACTGTTTCCTCAATCTATCGGTAAACTCATCTTTGCTAAGACGAGTTTTTATTTTAAAACGTGGACGATTTCTAATCGATTTAATATCAATATCTCTAGACAAAACTTTATATTTACAAATGCCTTTTAAAAATAAGTATAATTTATGATAAAAGCATCAAGTGAGTCATTTTTCGATAAAGTATATGATGTTGTTCGCAGGATTCCGCAAGGAAAAGTAGCGACTTATGGTGATATCGCAAAAGTTGTTGGGTCTCCAGGCGCGGCACGAATGGTGGGGTGGGCTATGAATGCAAGTCATGATAAGCCAGATGTACCAGCTCATCGGGTGGTAAATAGAAATGGTTTGCTCACAGGAAAGGCACACTTTGCTCACCCAGATTTAATGCAACAATTATTGGAAAATGAAGGAATAACGGTGATTAACAATCAAATTCAAGACTTTGAAAATAAAAGATGGATTCCACCTTTTGAAGTAGAAAGTAGAAAGTAGAAAGGGCAGATTTCAGTTCACTGCCAATGGTTCCTAGTTCTCTTCTCGCGGTTTTCTGGTCCCAGTTTGTTTCTGTTATAAGTGTAGATTAATAATTTTTCTTTCTTTATTTAATTACTCATTTTTACTTCATAATCCAGCACCCAAACCAAGTAATAATCTTCCACCATTTTATAATAAGCAAAATACTTGCGACTAGAAATATCATCAGAAATCCAGCAAGTAATTTTGCTGTAAGCTTTTAATTCAAAAGGTTCAACTCGATAATGATTTAAGAAGTTCCAAAGATTTCCACCATTTAACTTATAAAGACCTTCTTTTATTCCCCAGATGATATGTAAATAATGTGCGTAATTTTCATCTTGTTGAATCCATGATAACTCATCTTCACGGAGAAATTTCCTAGCGATATTAATGATTTTTTCATCTCGCTGCTTTTCTATATCAATACCAATTTTATATTCGCTTAAGCCCACCGCAACTTTGCCATAGGAATGGGTGATAGATAAATGATGATTAGAATCTAGATAAGGTTTGCCTTTGTTGTCGTAGTTAACATCTAAATCAGAATTAAGCTCCATAAGACAAGCGCGAAGCCCTAGAAACTCTAGACTTTGCTTCTCTGGCATCGATTCCAATTTAGCTATTCGCCGAGGTGTAAGATTCACATATTCTATGAGTTGCTCTTTGGTTTCTGTGACATCCCACACAACGATCTCTGTAAAATCGTCTTTAATTTTATCAATTAACGGCATCTTATTATTTTATAGATAGTTTGTACCTTTGCACATTCTAAAGTACAATAAAAATATTTATGATGGATACAAAAACCACCTATATTCCGTACAAAGTTAAAGATATTTCTTTAGCTGATTATGGTCGCAAAGAAATTAAATTAGCTGAGGCGGAGATGCCAGGACTTATGGCGCTAAGGGAAGAGTTTGGTACTAAAAAACCTCTGAAAGGCGCTCGTATTGCTGGTTGTTTGCACATGACAATTCAAACAGCGGTACTTATAGAGACTTTGGTTGAATTAGGTGCTGAAGTTACTTGGTCTTCTTGTAACATTTACTCTACCCAAGATCACGCGGCAGCTGCCATTGCGGCGGCTGGAGTTCAGGTTTATGCTTGGAAAGGTCTTACAGAGGAAGAATTTGATTGGTGTATAGAACAAACATTGTTCTTTGGCGAAGATCGCAAACCATTGAACTTAATCTTAGATGATGGTGGAGATTTAACCAATATGGTGTTAGATAGATATCCAGAATTAGCTGAAGGAATCAATGGTTTATCTGAGGAAACGACTACGGGAGTATTACGTTTATATGAGCGCATGAAAAAAGGAACTTTACCTATGCCAGCTATTAACGTAAATGATTCGGTAACCAAATCTAAATTCGATAATAAATACGGATGTAAAGAATCAGCTGTAGATGCAATTCGGCGTGCTACTGATGTTATGATGGCAGGTAAAGTAGCTGTAGTTGCGGGTTATGGTGATGTTGGAAAAGGAACTTCTGCTTCATTACGTGGTGCAGGTGCTAGAGTAATTGTAACGGAAATCGATCCTATTTGTGCATTGCAAGCTGCCATGGACGGTTTTGAAGTTAAGAAAATGGACGATGCCGTGAAAGAAGCTGACATTGTTGTAACAGCTACAGGAAACAAGGATATCATCAAAGATCGTCACTTCAAGGCGATGAAAGACAAATGTATCGTTGGAAACATCGGACATTTCGATAATGAAATCGACATGGCTTGGTTGAATAGTAATTATGGAAATACCCGCGATGAAATTAAACCTCAAGTTGATTTATACAACATCGATGGCAAAGAAGTAATTATCTTATCTCAAGGTAGGTTGATGAACTTAGGAAACGCAACAGGTCATCCATCTTTTGTAATGTCTAACTCATTTACCAACCAAACTTTGGCTCAATTAGAGTTATGGTTAAACCCAGAACAATACGAGAACAAAGTATATGTTTTGCCTAAGCATTTGGATGAGAAAGTAGCAAGACTACACTTAGCTAAAATTGGCGTTGAATTAGATGTTTTAACAGAAGAGCAATCTTCTTATATCGATGTTCCTGTTGAAGGACCATTTAAATCAGATATGTACCGTTATTAAGAAGCTATAAAGTATAAATTAGAAAAGTCGGAGTTTTTATAAACTTCGACTTTTTTGTTTATAACAAAATAGGAAAGCGTAGAGTGTAATGCAGATTTTGATTCAGAGTCTATCAAATCACTGTAAAGCAATATAAATATTTCATGACGAAACAATTCTTGTCAGTCTGAGTGATTTTGAGAAACAAAATTTTATCGAAGACTTCGACAAGAGCTATAGGATGCGAATCATGCAACTTATCTGTCTATATTTCGATAGATTTTTAAGTAAAATATGTAATGTGATAAAAGAAAAATTATATCATAAGAAATATCAAGAATCTTAATTTTCTAATCTTCTAATTCAAAGTAGATTATAAATTTTAAAACCTACACTAATATTTTAAACTAATCTTAAACTACCTTTAAACTACATTAAACAATTGTTAACCCACCATTAATCCACTTCAACACTACCAATAATCACCTTCTTCAACAAATTCTTTAAAGTCGGAATTCATAGCTCTGAAATATTCAGAAGTACCATCAATACACGGCTTAAACACAGGAATTGGATTGCCATTTGGATCGAACCAATCTGCAAAAGACATTCCTGGATGTGTACCTTCATTAGTTGCTTTTAGATTTTTCACCTCAAAAGAATAGGCCTCGTCTTGGGCTGTAATCAAAACATCATATTCTAGCTCAAAACAGTTTTTGGTAGCAAACTTCTGATTAATATAACAAGCTTTATGATTCTCCGCTCCTTGAATATGAATTGAATTTCCAGCGTCTAACTTTATGATTTTAATGTTTTCATTCACCAAGTAATCTTCCGCAAAACTCTTTAATTTCTGATAATTTTCTGATTGGTTAAAGTCAGTTTCGGTCGTTACCTTAGTCACCCCCGATTTGTTCAACTCTTGTGCATGAGTGAATACAGATAGGAATAAAAAAGTATAAATTAAAAATTTCATTTTCTGTTGTTTAGTGTAAAGATAATCTAAGTTTTGGTGTGTGAAAGTGAATTATTGATGAATTTTAAATGAATGGAAAAGATATAGTTGAAATCCTACGCTTACATCCATAAAATCCACAAAATAAACCTGAACAAATAAGAATTATGTATCTAATTTATTTAAAAATTAAATAATGATTAAATATTTAATCTTAAAACCAAGAATTGAGATAAACTTAAGCGGTTTTATAATAAAATTGACTAACTTAAAGCCTTAACTCAAAGTTAGCTAGATCTGTAGAAAATAAGTCATTCATCTTTGAAATAGCATATTAAAAAAAACTTTTATCATGAATAAAGATCCATATAACATTAAACGAAAGCTGTCCGTCGGGGGCAAAGACTTCGACTTTTACAGTTTGGTAGAACTTGAAAAGCAAGGTCACGAGATATCTAAACTTCCTTTTTCGATTCGTATTCTTCTAGAAAATGTATTGAGAAATTACGATGATTTTGCGATTACGAAAGAACATTTAGAAACCTTAATCGGATGGACGCCAAATGCCTCTGAAAAAGATATTCCATTTAAGCCTGCAAGAGTTTTGATGCAGGATTTTACCGGAGTACCAGCCGTAGTTGATATTGCCTCATTGAGAGCAGAAGTTGCGCGAAAAGGAAAAGATCCTAACAAGATTAATCCTCTCATTCCGGTAGATTTAGTGGTAGATCACTCGGTGCAAGTAGATTATTTCGGGACCAATTATTCTTATGAAAAGAATATGGATGTAGAGTACGAAAGAAATAGAGAGCGCTATCAATTCCTAAAATGGGCACAGCAATCTTTCGACAACTTTAGTGTAGTTCCTCCTGGAATGGGAATTTGTCACCAAGTTAATTTAGAGTACTTGTCTAAAGGTGTTGTAGAGCGCGATGGACAGGTTTTCCCTGATACTTTAGTTGGAACCGATAGCCATACGCCGATGGTGAATGGTATTGGTGTTGTTGCATGGGGTGTAGGTGGAATTGAAGCTGAAGCCGCTATTTTAGGGCAGCCTATTTATTTTATTATGCCAGAGGTAGTTGGTCTTAAATTAACCGGAAAACTTCCTTTAGGTTCAACGGCTACAGATTTAGTTTTAAATATTGCGCATCTATTACGTCAACATGGTGTGGTAGGCAAATTTGTTGAGGTTTTCGGGCCAGGATTAGATCACCTTTCTGTGCCAGATAGAGCAACCATCGGAAATATGTCGCCAGAATTTGGGTGTACGATTACTTATTTCCCGATTGATGACAAGACCTTGCATTATATGCGAGAAACCAATCGCGACGAAGCACAAATTAACTTGGTTGAAACTTATTGTAAAGCCAATATGTTGTGGCGAGAAAATGAGGATAAAATTCAATATTCAACCGTGCTTGAATTAGATGTTTCTAGCATTCAACCTACGGTGGCTGGACCTAAAAGACCACAGGATAAAATTGCACTTAAAGACTTTAAACCAAAATTCATCGACCTTTTAGGCGAATCATTTGGTCGTAGTTATATCGATCCAGACGATAGAGGCCAATTATTGCCTAATGGCGAAATGTCCGAGTCTATTGCTAGGTTTAAAGAAGAAGGTGGTGGAAATCAACCTACGACCGAAATGCGTTCCGAAAGACCAGACACATCTATTGAGGCAGATGAGAGTAAATTAAAAACAGTTTGGATTACGCAAGGATCTAAAAAGTTTGAACTCTCAGATGGATCTGTTGCCATTGCGGCAATTACTTCTTGTACCAATACTTCGAATCCATTTGTAATGATTGGAGCAGGTTTGGTGGCGAGAAAAGCGAGAGAGTTAGGTATTGATGTAAAACCATGGGTTAAAACATCGCTTGCGCCTGGATCTAAAGTAGTAACGGATTATTTAGAAAAAGCCGATTTAATGAAAGACCTAGAAGCGCTCCAATTCCATTTGGTGGGATATGGCTGTACTTCTTGTATTGGTAACTCAGGTCCGCTTCCTCCACAAATTTCAAAGGCGATTGATGAGTATGATTTAGTAGTGGCATCGGTGCTTTCGGGTAATCGAAACTTTGAGGCACGAGTGCACCCACAAGTTAAAATGAACTTTTTGATGTCGCCTATGTTGGTGGTGGCTTATGCCATTGCGGGTAGGGTAGATATTGATTTGTTGAATGAACCGATCAGTTATGATAAAAATCAAAAAGCGATTTATTTAAAAGATATTTGGCCAAGCGACGACGAGATACATAAAATCATGAGCGATGTTCTTTCTCCAAAGGATTTTGCTAAAAATTATGGAGAAATTTTCGCTGGAAACGAAATTTGGAGAAATCTAGAAGTACCTAAAGATAAAGTTTATCAGTGGGATGATAAGTCTACCTATATCCAAGAAATCCCTTTCTTTAAAAACATATCCGATGAGCCACATGCGCTACAAGATATTCAAAATGCTAAGGCATTATTGGTTTTAGGTGATAGTATCACAACTGATCATATTTCGCCAGCCGGAGCATTTAATAAAGATTCAGCTGCAGGTAAATATCTTTTAGAAAGAGGCGTTCCAGAGAATCAGTTCAACTCATATGGATCGCGTAGAGGAAATGATGAGGTTATGGTTCGTGGAACTTTTGCGAATGTTAGGATTAAAAATAAATTGGCAGAGCAGGAAGGAGGATATACTACATATTTACCATCCGGAGAAGAAATGTCAGTTTATGATGCGGCACAAAAATATAAAGAAGATAATACGCCTTTAATTGTTCTGACTGGAAAAGAATACGGAAGTGGTTCATCGCGTGACTGGGCGGCTAAAGGAACCTTTTTATTGGGAGTGAAATGTGTTTTAGCAGAAAGCTACGAACGTATCCACCGAAGTAACCTAGTAGGATTAGGCGTTTTGCCCTTGGAATATAAACCAGGTGATACAGCTGAGAAATTAGGTTTAACAGGTAGAGAAAGTTTCAGTATTACAGGAATTTCAGAAGGCTTAACCCCGCACAAAGAATTAAAGGTTATTGCAGAAAATGAGCAAGGTGAAAAGATAGAATTTGGTGTGATTGCACGTTTGGATTCTGATATTGAAATCGCTTATTATCAAAACGATGGAATTTTACAATATGTTTTACGTCAATTTTTGAATAATGAAGCTTAAACACTTAAAA
>CAZKJO010000049.1:0-13295 GCA_964553105.1 uncultured Weeksellaceae bacterium
CTAAAGTTTTAGCTGCGTTGAAATCCTCAGCTAATTTAATGTTTACAACATCTTTAGCAGGGTTTGGATAAACAGCAGAAACTGATTTCGCAGATGCTAAGTCATTAGTACTTGCAGTATCATTGAATCTGATATTATCAAAGTATCCATCACCACCATAGTTATCATGTACTATTCTAATGTGATCGACGTTTGATCCTCCATCATAAGGTGCACCAGAACTGATTAATTCATCATCTAAGTATAAATTCATTGTTAAACCGTCATACTCTAATTTCACATTGTGCCAAGTATTAGCTGTCCAAGTACCTGTAGTTGGGTGAGCTTGAGCTTCTCCCATATCGCTTAATCCAGTAAATAAAACTGAACCATTATAGCTAAAGTAGATTTGAGTAATATAGAATCCTGCCTCGATGTCAGCAATACCGAACATAAAGTCAGAAGTATTGGTTGCATCCCACTCAGTACCGTAGAAATCGTATGATACAGAAAAGCCTGAAGTGAACGGAATAGCTTCAGATGGCCCATAAAACGCTCCAATAATGTTGCTCTCTTGTGGTCCATACTCAGGAACCTCAGCATTGTGGAATGACTGTGATCCATCACTCGCCATAGCGTCAGTAACATTCTGACCAGAAATAAAACCACCAGCACCGTCACCAGTAATAGTCCATTCTTCAACCTGACCATTTAAATCTCCTGGGAAGAATCCTTCTGATTGCTCGAAAGATACTACCTGCGCTGACAACAATCCTGTTCCAGCTACTAATAAAGATAATAAAACTTTTTTCATAAACTTAATTTTTAAAAATATTTTCTGTTCTAATTAGGTAAAAATAGATATAATTTTAAACAATAGAAAATTTTGTTCATTAAATATTTATATTAAAATTAAATAACAATCGATTCTCAGCCTAATAATTTTTTAATTACCAAGCCATAACCTATGTTTTATGAGAAATCGATAATTTACTAGTGCGCATCAAGCCAATTATTAGCAATTCCACATTCAACAACCAAAGGAATTTTAAATGTTAAAGCCTCTTCCATAGTTGATTTTATGATGGGTTGTATGTGATCTACTTCATCTTTTGGTACTTCAAACACCAATTCATCATGTACCTGAAGTAACATTTTGGTTTTATAATCCTTTAATGTTTCATGAAGCTTCACCATGGCCAATTTGATTACATCGGCTGCACTTCCTTGTACGGGAGCATTAATAGCATTTCTCTCAGCTTGACTTCTAACCACAAAGTTGGCTGAATTAATACTTGGCAAATATCTTCTTCTACCCAATAAGGTTTCAACATAAGCATGCTTTCTAGCAAAAGCAACCTGCTCATCCATATATTCTTTCAATCTTGGATAAGTTTCAAAATAAATATCAATTAAATCTTTTGATTCACTTCTAGATAAATCTGTTTGATTACTTAAACCAAATGCAGAAACACCATATATAATACCAAAATTGACGGTTTTAGCATGGTTTCTTTGTGTTCTAGTTACTTCCTCGAGCGGAATGTTAAAAACACGTGCTGCAGTAGCCGCATGAATATCTTCTCCATTTAAGAAAGAGGTTGTCATGGCTTCGTCGCCACTCATTCCCGCGATTAAACGTAATTCGATCTGAGAATAATCCGCTGCTAATAGCACATGATTGTCATCTTTAGCAACAAAAGCTTTTCTAACTTCCCTTCCTCTTTCTGTTCTGATGGGAATATTCTGTAGGTTTGGATTATTAGAAGCTAATCGACCAGTAGAGGCAATCGTTTGGGCAAATGTTGTATGAATTCTACCGGTTTTTGGACTTACCTCATTGGGTAAGGCATCTATATAGGTTGATTTCAATTTTTGGATTTGACGATATTCTAAAACATGGTTTACAATTTCGTGCTTGTCCTTAAGTTCAACCAAAACATCTTCTGATGTTTTGTATTGCCCTGTTCTTGTCTTTTTAGGTTTTTTAACGATTTGAAGCGTATCAAACAATACTTCTCCTAATTGTTTTGGAGAATTCACATTAAACTCAGATCCTGCTGCTTTGAAGATATTTTCTTCTAATGCACCTAGTTCATCAGCCAATTTCGCAGACATTTGATTTAGAGCATCAACATCTATTTTAATTCCGTTGCGCTCCATGTTGGCCAAAACTCCCACCAATGGAAATTCTATTTCTTCTATCAATTTAGTAGCTTCAACTTCTTTAAGCATTGGATCAAAAACATGCTTTAGCTGTAGCGTAATGTCGGTGTCCTCTACGGCGTATTTGGTTTGAACATCGATATCAATCTGTCTGAAGTTCTTTTGATTTTTACCTTTTTTACCAATTAAAGTTTCAATATCAACTGGTTTATACTTCAAATAGGTTTCAGACAATACATCCAATCCATGTCGCATATCTGAATTAATAATATAATGCGCGACCATCGTGTCATAAATAGGTGCCGTGATTTCTATACCATATTTATATAATACTTTCATATCATATTTAAGGTTCTGACCTATTTTTAAAATTTCAGGATGCTCTAAAACTTCTCTAAATTCTTCTACAATTGCCTTTGCTTCATCAAAGTCTTCTGGAAAAGAAACATAAAAACCTTTTCCTGCTTCATAAGAAAATGCTAAACCCACCAATTCCGCTTCTAACGCATTTAAACCAGTGGTTTCGCAATCGATACAAACTTCTTTTTGTTTTAAAAGCTTTTTAAGAAGCAAACTTCTACCCATTGGTGCGTCTACCAATTGATAAAAGTGGTCTTCCGTTTCAATAGTTCTAAACCCTGATTCACTTACTACGATTTCCTCATTGTCGTTGGTAGTAAACATAGACATTTGATCTCCTGTAGAAATCTCGGGCTTGTTTTCGTCGATTTTATCTTCTACACCATAAGTTCGATATAAATTTTCTAGCATTCTTCTGAACTCAAGTTCGGTAAAGATTTCTTTTACTTTATCAAAATCAGGACGATCTACATTATATTTTTGTTCACAAAACTCAACCGGCGCATCCGTAAGAATGGTTGCAAGTTTCTTTGAAAGAAAAGCCTGTTCTTTGAAGTTGGTTACGTTTTCTTTTTGTTTTCCTTTAAGTTTATCTAGGTTCTCATACAAGCCTTCCATGCTGCCATAAGCCGCTAAAAGCTTTTGAGCTGTCTTAGGTCCAATACCGGGAATTCCTGGTATATTATCGGCGCTATCTCCCATCATTCCGAGATAATCTATAATTTTGATAGGATCATCCACTCCAAATTTTTCTTTCACCTCATCTACACCCCAAATTTCAACGCCATTACCACGCGAAGATGGTTTGTACATTTTAATGTTATCTGAAACCAATTGAGCAAAGTCCTTATCTGGTGTCATCATATAAGTTGTGAAACCTTCTTTCTCGGCTTGTTTGGCTATGGTTCCGATTACATCGTCTGCTTCGTAGCCATCTGCATACATCACCGGAATATTCATGGCTTCTAAAATCTCTATAATATAAGGAACCGCAACTTTAATTCCTTCTGGCGTTTCGTCTCTATTGGCTTTATATTCGGGGAAGTACTCATGGCGAATGGTTTCCTTTTTACCCACATCAAAAACAACAGCCAAATGTGATGGTTGTTCACGCTTTACTACATCTAGTAGCGCATTCATAAAGCCCATAATAGCTGATGTATTTAGGCCTTTGGAATTGATTCGTGGATTTTTAATAAATGCATAATAACCTCTAAAAATCAATGCATAAGCATCTAATAGGAATAAGCGTTTATCGTTTTGGGTAGAACTCATAGAATATAATTAATGTTGCTAAATATACGGAATTTACGAGGAATGCCGAAGGCTTAGAAGTAGAAAAGAGTTGATCTGAAGTAAGTCTATTTTAATAAAAATTGGAGATAGCATTTAGTTTCAATGATTTGCACAAGCACCTATTGGATATGGTTTGGGCAGACAACTCTAAGTTTTATCTTAAACGATATGTTGGGCGCGGAGCTGCGAAAGGGATTGGCGTGGAAATCCTTGTGATGATTTGGCGCTCACAAAAAACAGCATGAAAAAGCGACCTTAGAAGCTCTTTTTATGCGATTCTTTTGTCGGCAAATCATTACAAGATTGGAACAAAAAGCCCGGTTTTTATCTTGTCAATTTATGGCAAGATAAAAATTCGCCCTACCTAAAATAGGCAAATAAAAAAGCCGACCTATTGAATAGATCGGCTTGAGTAATTTATTTTTTCAAGACTTTTAGTAAGCGCTCGTGAACCTCTAAATAGGCTTCTGACACCTCACCTAAATCTCTTCTGAAACGGTCTTTGTCTAGTTTCTTACCAGTTTCTTTGTCCCACAATCGACATGTGTCTGGCGAAATCTCATCTGCCAACACCAATTCCCCGTCATTTGTGATACCTAATTCTATTTTAGAATCTGCAAGGATTAATCCTGCCTCATCAAACAATTCAACCAATAAATCATTGATATCAGCCGTTAGTTCATACATGTCTAGCAACTCGTCATAGGTTGCAGCACCTAACAATACAGCGTGGTCATCGTTGATTAAAGGATCACCAAGATCATCGTTTTTATAGCAAATATCGTAAACTGTATTCTCGATTTTAGCACCTTCTTCTAAACCTAAACGCTTTGCCATACTTCCGGCAACGTAGTTACGTGTAACGAACTCTAGCGGAACAATTTCAACTTTCTTAACCAACTGTTCGCGGTCGTTTAGACTTTTGATAAAGTGAGTTGGAATTCCATTGTCTCGCAGGTATTCGAAAATTAAAACCGTAATAGCGTTGTTCATGGTTCCTTTGTGATCGAAACTACCACGCTTTTGCGCATTGAATGCAGTTGCATCATCTTTGAAGTAAACAATTACTTCGTTAGGATTGTCGGTAGCATATATCTGCTTTGCTTTACCTTCGTATAGCATTTCTTTTTTTTCCATGGTGGAATTTTTGTGGATATGAATTGTGTAGACAAAGATACTTTTTTCTAATCGAATTTAGAATTTGAATTTATAATTTGCACCTAAACTAACCCAAAACCCAGGCATCGGCACCAAACTAGATTCTGTGTAATCTGTTCCTAATATATTATTAAAGGATGTGAAGACGTTCCAGTTTGATTTTCTGTAATCTAATTTTGCGTCTAAAAGACTATAATTTTCCAGCGCTACACGATCTAGGTATCGAAAAGTGATTCCGCTTCTTAAGTCTTTGTACAATTGGTTTTCCATTTTTAATACAACTTGATTTCTAAGATTATCTAAAACATTTTTAGACATTTCGAAATCTTCATTGGCAAAGGTTTTATCCAAATATGTATATCCCAACTCAAGGGAGCTTATAAATCCTGTGAAGCTCTTGCGCATGGTCAACTCCACTCCTTTTACCTCGATATCTGCAACGTTATAAGCTTGCCATGCATCTGATTCGTTTTGCTTTACCCAATCGATGGCGTCACCAGTTTGTTTGTAGAACAAGCTCAGTTTTCCCACAAAGCTTGGTTGCACATAGCGATAACCTAGCTCAAATGAATTGGCTGTTTCTGGATTTAAATCTTCATTTCCTACCTCCACTGGGCTATCGTAAAACAATTCGGTGTAAGAAGGAATTCTGTGTACTTTGGCTGCGTGCGCGTATAGTTTGTTAAATTTATTGATTTCATACCCAACTTCTAAACCTGGATAGAAAAAATCACCACGGTTGGAATAGTTTGTCCAGTTGAATCCAGGTGTAATATTTAATTTATTATCGAATAAAGAAAAATTGTGTTCTAAAAACATAGAGCTGATTTCTCTATCACGACTTCCTAAGCTATTGCTACGTAGCATTTCTTTCCTAAATTCAGCACCAATCCCGGTTACCCCCAATGCATTAATAAAACTAGCTGAGGCTTCTACTCCAACATTATTTCCGATATGCATATTTCTATAGAAACTAGGGTCGTTTCTTTTTAATAGGTACATGTCTTGTGCACGTTTCCAGTAAGTAGAAGCTTTAAAACCCCAATTATTGACTCTTTTATCAAGGCCTAAACTAACAATTGAATTTTGTGTTTCTTCGTATTGATCTTTAAAACTTGGAGAAGCATAAAATCCATTAGCTCCGAATTTTTTCTCAACAAAACCCGCTTGCAAATTAATTTGACCTTGTTGTATATCATAAGAGCTTTGATAATAAGCACTTGTTTTTTTATAATCGGTGTTATATCTATAACCATCTGATGCTCCATAATTTGCACTGATGCTATTTTTGAACTTTGATGTACCTGCGTTAGCCGAAAAGCCTAGATCATAAGTTCCATAGCTACCTCCCACTCCGCGTAAAGCAATGCTATTTTCGTCTTCCACTTTGGTAATGATGTGAATAACTCCTGCAAATGCGTTAGAGCCAAATTTACGTGCGGCAGGGCCTTTTATGACTTCTATTCTCTCTACACTTGATAAATCGAAAGGCAAATTCCAAAGGTTGTGGCCTGTCTGTGTATCTGATAAACGAATGCCATTAATAATAAGAAGAACTTGCTCAAAGCTTCCACCTCTAATAGAAATATCCCCCTGCATTCCATCAATACCACGTCGGCGAAGATCGATTCCCGTTTGATAAGCAATCAATTCTTCCACACTTTGGGAAGGAGTGCTTTGAATGTCTTGTTTTGTAATTAGGATGTAATTTTCATCCACTTTGTTCATAGTAAGAGGATAAATTCTCCCTTTTGTAACTAAGCTATCCAACTTAATTTCTTCTTGTGCTAACACACTTGCCCCCAATAGAGTAAATGCAATTAAGCTAACGATTTTCTTCATTTCCTTATTTTTCTATAAAATCCAACTCAAAATTAGGCTATTATTTATTGATTTTTCATAATTAAAGCCTTTTGTTTGCGGTAAAAACCAGAAAGTTTTGAACAAAACGAACCAAGCTACTTAAGTCAAATGACCTAAGTAGCTTGGTTTAAAATATTTATCGAATTATGTATTAATCTTTTTTGAAATATTTAACACCGTTTTTAAAGATATCCATAAACACAGCGTCTGGAATATTACATAATAATCCTTCTCTATAGCGCTCAGGATGCCCCATTCTACCAAAGATTCTACCTGTTTTATCAGTAATACCTTCTATTCCCATATGAGATCCATTTGGATTGAATGGCATATCCATAGATGGCTCTCCTAAAGCATCAACATATTGTGTTGCCACTTGTCCATTGGCAATCAAATCTTGTAGAACATCGTCTTTAACAGAGAATCTTCCTTCACCATGTGAAATTGGAATTCTATAAGTCTTATCTTTCATTTCTCTCAACCAAGGAGAATGATCGTTAACCACCTTTACATCAACCATTTGAGAAATATGTCTTCCGATCTTATTGTGCGCTAATGTTGGTGAATTTTCGTCTAAAGTTCTGATTTCACCATAAGGCACTAAACCTGATTTAATAAGCGCTTGAAAGCCATTACAAATCCCTAAAATCAATCCTCCACGAGCAATTAAACCATGAACAGCTTCTTTGATTCTTGGATTTTTAAGTACAGAAACAATAAACTTAGCTGAACCGTCTGGCTCATCTCCCGCTGAGAAACCACCAGATAAAACCATGATTTGAGCTTGATTCAATAAAGAAGTAAATTTTTCAACAGATTTCTCTAAATACTCTTGATTTAAATTATTAAAGATAAATGAATTCACCTCTGCACCAGCTTCTTCGAATACTTTTTGAGTTTCATACTCACAGTTGGTTCCAAAGAAAATCGGCAAGACCACTTTTGGTTTCCCATCAACAACTTCATGTCTATCATGTTGGTCGTCTTTAAGTCTATCTTCTTCAGTAATTTCGGCACCTGCAATTGTAGCTCCATTGCGCGTTGCATCCTCCATTTCTTCTGTAAATTCCGCTAAAGCTTCTTTAATTCCTGTTGGGAACAATTCTTCGAAAGTGCTTAACCAAGCTTTTAATAAGTCATTAATTACAAAAGTTTGCCCATTAATTGTCAGTTTATCATCAAAACTAACGGTTCCAAGTTTTGTAAAAAGCTCTAATTCCTCGGTTGTTTCTAACACCAAGCTACCTAACATTGGATCGAACATGGGTAAGTTGGTTTCTATATCAGCTCCAACATTATTCCCAAAACTCATTTGCGCCAGAGCAGTTGCTAAACCACCGTTCTTAATAATTTGAGCCGAAACAATTTTTTCATCTTTAATTAATTGATGAATGTTTTCGTACGCATCTCTTAATTGCTGATAATTTGGCATTCCATTTTGTTGCGGTTTATGCTCAAAAATATAAACATAATGACCAGAGCGTTTGAATTCAGGTGAAATCACATTTGAAATATGACCTGGCGCCGCAGCGAATGAAATTAAAGTTGGGGGAACTGTTAATTCTTGGAACGTACCAGACATAGAATCCTTACCACCAATCGCTGCAATTTCTAATTCTAATTGAGCATCTAAAGCCCCCATTAAAGAAGAAAGAGGTTTACCCCATTTTTTAGGATCGTTTCCTAGACTTTCGTAATATTCTTGGAAGCTTAATCGAATATCTTCTCTTTTTCCTCCGCTACCAACAATTCTAGAAACACTTTCCACAACCGCATAGGCTCCACCAATCAATGTGTTTTCAGATGACAATTCAGGACAGAAACCCCAAGATGCCATGGATACTGTTTGTGAGTTTCTCCCTAAAACTGGTAATGTATGCACACTTGATAAAGCTGGCGTAAATTGATTTTTACCTCCTAAGGGTGATAACACTGTGGTTTGACCTACTGTACTATCAAATTTTTCAATTAATCCTTTTTGAGAAGCTACGTTTAACTCTTTTAAGGTAGAGATAAAGTTCTCTTGATTGAATTCTTTGGTTTCTTTTTTCTGTAATGGTTTTAATTCTACAGTAGCGTCATTTTTCTTAGAACATCCTGCTGTATCTAAGAATTCTCGATCTAAATCAACTATTTTTCTTCCTTTATAGCTAATCTCTAATCTGTTTTTATCGGTAACTTCACCTACCTCAACAGCTAAGATATTTTCCTCATTGGCTAAACGTATAAATTCTGCTACGTTTTCTGGAGCAATGACCACTGCCATACGCTCTTGAGATTCAGAAATAGCTAATTCGGTTCCGTTCAAACCATCATATTTAACTGGAAGCGCATCTAAATTAACCGTTACACCTTCTGCAATCTCACCAATTGCCACAGAAACACCACCTGCACCAAAATCATTAGATTTCTTAATTAAAGTTGTTGCCTCTGGCTTTCTGAACAATCTTTGAATCTTTCTTTCTTGTACAGCATCACCCTTTTGAACCTCAGCGCTCATTTTGTCTATGGCATCAATCGTTTGAGTTTTAGAAGAACCTGTAGCTCCTCCTACACCATCACGACCTGTTTTTCCACCCAATACAATAACTTTATCACCAATTGCAGGGTTTTCTCTTTTCACCCAATCTACTGGAGCAGCTCCCATCACAAAACCAACCTCCATTCGTTTAGCTTTGTAACCTTCGTGGTAAATTTCATTCACCAAAGAAGTTGCTAAACCAATCTGGTTGCCATAAGATGAATATCCGTTGGCCGCCTCTTTCGTAATTTTACGCTGTGGCAATTTACCTTCTCTTGTATTTTCAATAGGTTCTAATGGGTTTGCAGAACCCGTAATTCTCATTGCTTGATAAACAAAAGACCTTCCGCTCAAAGGGTCGCGAATAGCTCCTCCCACACAAGTAGATGCTCCACCAAATGGTTCTATTTCAGTTGGGTGATTATGAGTTTCATTTTTAAATAACAAATACCATGGCTCTTTTTCTCCATCTATTTCGGCTTCGATTTCAATGGTACAAGCATTGATTTCATCTGAAATGACTAAGTTTTCTAACTTACCTTCAGCTCTGAAATATTTTGCCGCAATGGTTCCAAAGTCCATTAAAGAGATAGGTTTATGTTCTCTACCTAAATCTTTTCTAATTTGTAAATATCTTTGGAAGATTTCCTCTAAAGTTTCTTTAAAATCTCCATTAAACTCAATATTCTCCAACTCGGTCATAAAAGTTGTATGACGACAATGGTCAGACCAATACGTATCTAATACTTTAAGTTCTGTTTCGGTTGGATTTCTTTGTTCTTTTTTAAAGTAATCTTGAATAAAACCTAAATCATCTAAGCCAAATGAGAATCTCCATTCTTTATAAAAAGCTTGTAATCCTTCTACGTCAAGATCTATAAAACCATTTATTATAGGAACATCTTCTGGAATTGGATTTTGAGGTATTTTCAAAGCTTCCATATTCTTTTCGCGCGCATCCACTGTATTGATCAAGAGTTTCTTTACCTCATCTATTTTAGATGTTGGCAAATCGTGGAAAGCATACAATAGTGCTGTTCTGATTTTAACTTGATCATTATTGGTAATTAATTGCACAGCCTGTTCTGCGGAATCTGCTCTCTGATCGAATTGACCCGGTAAAAACTCAACCGCCAAGGTATATGAATAACTTGCCAAATCTGGCTGAGTCGTGTGCAAAATGTCCATGACTGGATCTGCGAATACGGTTTCGGCTACATTTTCAAATTCCTCATCAGATAGATTATAAATATCATAAACAATAAAAACCTTTAGTTGGATCTTTTCATCCACCATTTTCAGGTCTTGTGAAACCGTTTTAGATAAATGGTCAAAAGCAGGACGTTTTTCTATAAATACACGACGATTCATATAATGAATTTTGATAGTTTGCTGCGAAAAGACTGTTGCTAAACGCAAATAAAAAATGTTTGCGTAAAGTTAATTTAAATTGAGAAGTGTGCCAAGCCTAAAAAACATAGTTTATATCATTTTATTCATTATGGTTAAACAACAAAATTTAACATGGCTATATTAAAAAAAGAATATTATAAGCTGTTCAAAATTTGCTATTTTTGTAGATTCAGAGATATTTATGAAGAACATCAGGAATTTTTGCATTATTGCGCATATTGATCATGGTAAGAGTACATTAGCCGACAGGCTTTTAGCCTTTACTCAATCGGTTACTGAGCGAGAAATGAAAGCGCAGTTATTAGACAATATGGATTTGGAGCGCGAACGTGGTATTACCATTAAATCACACGCGATTCAAATGGATTATATTTATGAAGGAGAAACTTATACGCTAAATTTAATTGACACTCCTGGTCACGTGGATTTTTCCTATGAGGTTTCACGTTCGATTGCGGCTTGCGAAGGTGCTTTGTTGATTGTAGATGCAGCACAAAGCATACAAGCTCAAACGATTTCAAATTTATATTTAGCGATTGAGAATGATTTAGAAATTATTCCAATTTTAAATAAAATTGATTTACCAAGTGCAAATCCAGATGAGGTTTCTGATGATATCATCGATTTGTTAGGATGTGATTTAGAAGACATTATTCACGCAAGTGGAAAAACAGGTTTTGGAGTTGATAAAATCTTAGAAGCTATCATTAAAAGAGTTCCAGCTCCAGAAGGAGATCCAGAAGCTCCTTTGCAAGCTTTGATTTTTGACTCTGTTTATAATCCATTCCGTGGTGTAGAAGCTTATTTTAAAGTTGTTAATGGAAAAATTAACAAAGGAGAGGAAGTAATGTTTATGCAAACGGGTAAAAAATATTTTGCTGACGAGGTGGGAACTTTAAAACTTCAGCAAGTTCCAAAGAAAACCATCAACACGGGAGACGTAGGTTATATTATATCTGGAATTAAAACCGCAGTTGACGTAAAAGTGGGTGATACGATAACCTCTGTTAAGAATCCTGCTGCGAAAGCAATTGAAGGATTCGAGGATGTAAAACCTATGGTATTCGCTGGGATTTATCCAGTAGACACCGAGGATTACGAGGAGCTGACTTATTCATTAGAAAAATTACAATTAAATGATGCGTCCTTAACTTTTGAAAAAGAGAGTTCGGCAGCCTTAGGTTTTGGATTTAGATGTGGATTCTTGGGTATGCTTCACTTAGAAATTATTCAAGAGAGATTGGAGCGTGAGTTTAATATGACCGTTATTACAACTGTTCCCAACGTGTCATACCAAGCATTTACAACAAAGAATCCAGACGTTCCAATTGTTGTTAACAACCCATCTGACTTACCAGACCCGAATGGATTAGATCGCGTAGAGGAACCATACATTAAAGCAACCATCATTACTGCTGCCGAATATGTGGGTAACGTAATGACTTTATGTATCGAAAAACGTGGAGAAATTGTTAACCAGACCTATTTAACTACGGATCGCGTTGAGTTAACCTTTAACATGCCACTGGCGGAAGTTGTGTTTGATTTCTATGATAGATTAAAAACGATTTCTCGTGGTTATGCATCGTTTGATTATCAACCGATCGGAATGCGTGCTTCTGAATTAGTGAGACTTGACATTCTGATTATGGAGGAATCTGTGGATGCTTTATCTGCGTTAGTTCATAAAGACAATGCTTATAACATCGGTAAGAAAATGTGTGAGAAATTACGCAAATTAATCCCGAGACAAATGTTCGATATTCCAATTCAAGGGGCTATCGGAGCTAAAGTTATTGCTCGTGAAACCATTAAAGCCTTAAGAAAAGACGTAACAGCAAAATGTTATGGTGGTGATATTTCTAGAAAGCGTAAATTATTAGAAAAGCAGAAGAAAGGTAAGAAGAAAATGCGCCAGATTGGACGTGTGGAAGTTCCACAAAGTGCATTTATGGCAGTTTTGAATTTAAATGAAGATTAACATTTAAATTAAGTATTATTTAATAAAAAGATAGAGGAATATTTGTGAAAGATATTCCTCTTTAACTACTTCTTTTTATAATTTCTGAGTGCTTCTATAAGAATCTAGTCATTATAATAAACTTACAATACTCTTTTGGGAAACCAGGTTTATGCTCTCATAAATTGGTTTGATTTTGTCCACATGTGTAATTATGCATGGTGTAGGAGAATAACGTAGTAAAAACTTAATTTGATAAGATCACCCAAAATTCTAAAAAGATGGTCCATTATTGCGTAATCTAAATTTTCATATAATTGATAGAAAACTTTATTAGAAAAGTCATTTTTTCAAAGAGGGTTACATTGTAGTTTATTAGCATAGAGTAATTAATAAAACTATATCCAAGAAAAATCTCGTAATATTTGGGGGCATGATGAAATCAAAAGGATAGTTAAAAATGTGTAAAACAATGCCAATAACATCATCATGACTGTATGTAGGTGAATGCTAAGGATTAAATTAGGGATTAATTTGGGTTGTTTTTATTTTATTGATTTAGGCTTTGTATAAAATTCA
>CAZKJO010000050.1:0-10533 GCA_964553105.1 uncultured Weeksellaceae bacterium
GTATTTTCAACTTTTATTTAAAATTATATGAAAAATCGTGTTTTAAGCTTGGGATTATTGGCCGCACTTATGGCCTGCAATCCTACGCAAGTAGCAGAAAATCAGCAACAAGAAATGACAGAAACAACAGAAACAAATGTCGAAACCAGCAATCCTTTGCTAAAAGCGAGTAAGCTGCCTTATGGTGCACCAGATTTTACTCAAATTAAAGATGAGCATTATCTACCAGCTATGCAAGAAGCTATGCGCCTACAAATGGATAGAGTGCACAAAATAGCATCGAGCAAAGAAGTTCCAACATTTGATAACACAATATTAGCATTAGAGAAATCTGGAAAAGAACGCGATCAGGTAGGAAGCGTTTTCTATGCTATGACCAGTGCACATACCAATGATGAGATAAAGAAAATACAAGAGATTCTTTCTCCTTTAATGGCTCAACACTCAGATGAGATTTATTTGAATTCAGCTTTGTTTAACAGAGTAAAAGCTATTCATGATCAATTAGATCAACTGAACTTAGACGCTGAGAGCAAAAAATTGACAGAAGAGTATTATAAGTCTTTCATTCAAGCAGGAGCTAACTTAAATGATGCTCAAAAAGAAGAGCTTAAAAACATTAACTCTCAAATTGCAACTTTACAAACTCAATTTAACCAAACTCTTCTAAAAGCTAACAACGATGCTGTTATTGAAGTAAAGGACAAAGCTATGTTAGAAGGTCTTTCGGACTCTGAAATCAAAGCTTTAGAAAATGCTGATGGTAGTGGCTGGACCATTAAAATTCAAAATACTACCCAACAACCTTTAATGGCTTCATTGAAGAATAGAAAATTAAGAGAAAAAATATTCAATGCTTCTTGGAATCGTGCTAATGGTGGATATTTTGATACCAATGCAACGATTGTTAAAATTGCACAATTAAGAGCAGAGAAAGCTGAATTACTTGGCTTCAAAAACTATGCAGAGTGGAGTTTGGTGAACACCATGGCTCAAACCACAGAAACAGTAAATGATTTCTTTGCCGGAATGATTCCAGCCGTAAGAAAGAAAGGCGCTGAAGAAGCCGCGGATATTCAAGCTATGATGAAGAAAGACGGAATCGAAGGCGAACTTAAACCTTGGGATTGGAGCTACTACGCAGAAAAAGTCAGAAAAGCTAAATATGACTTAGACGAAAGTCAACTAAAACCATATTTCTTATTAGATAAAGTTTTAGAAGATGGTGTTTTCTATTCCGCAACTAAATTATATGGTATTACTTTTAAGAAAAGAACAGATATTCCAACTTACCATCCAGATGTGGTAGTTTATGAAGTTTTCGAAGAAGACGGAACGCCACTAGCTTTATTCTACGGAGATTTCTTTGCAAGAGAAAGCAAACGTGGTGGAGCTTGGATGAGCAACTTTGTTGGACAATCTAAATTATATGATACTAAACCGGTTATTTATAATGTGTGTAATTACCAAAAACCAGCAGCCGGAGAACCAGCTTTAATCACATTTGACAACGTGATTACTTTATTCCATGAGTTTGGACATGCTTTGCATGGTTTATTTGCAGACCAAATGTACCCAACACTCTCTGGGACTTCAGTAGCAAGAGACTTTGTTGAGTTCCCTTCTCAGGCAAATGAGCATTGGGCATTGCACCCAGATGTTTTGAAGAATTATGCAAAACATTATAAGACAGGAGAAGTAATTCCACAAAGCTTAATTACTAAAATTAAAAATGCATCTACTTTTAATCAAGGATTTAGCATGACTGAAGTAATGGGAGCTGCGGATTTAGATTTCAACTGGCACTCACTTTCAGCGGAAGAAGCTAATAAAGTTGTTGATCCAAATAAATTTGAGAGAGAAGTATTGAAGAAAGATAATTTATGGGATAATTATGTTCCGCCGAGATATCGCTCATCTTACTTTGCTCACGTATTTGGTGGTGGATACGGTGCAGGATATTATTCTTATTTATGGACTGAAATGCTTGCTTTAGATACAGGTAATTGGTTTGATGAGAATGGAGGATTGAAACGCGAACTAGGACAGAGATATAGAGATATGATTTTATCTCAAGGAAACACGCAGGAGTACAAAGAAATGTATAAAGCGTTTAGAGGAAGTGATCCAAAGCCAGATGCTATGATCAAGGCGCGTGGTTTGAATTAATTTCCTGAACCATAAAACCATTTAAAACAAAACCTTTTCGATAAATTTCGGAAAGGTTTTTGTTTTTATAGGTATCTTTATACAACTATGAGACTATTATTATTACTTTCAGCATATCTGATAACTTCTTGCAGCCTACAGACATCTCCTCTATTGAGTCAGAATATGAATTCTTTTGAGAATCAAGAATATCAATTAACCGGAAATGAAAATCCTTTAAAAGTTCGTGTTACAGCCGTATTACTTCAACGCGAAGATGGCTCAGGGAATTATTCTAAAAGTCGCCCAAAAGAGTTTGGAATATTCCAAACCTATTGGCAAAATGCTTTAAATAATTTTCAAGATTTAAAAAAGCCAAGTGATTTAGAAGGTTGTTATGATGGATTAGACTTTTGGCCTAAAGCGATGCTAGTTTTCGAGGATAAAATTATAGAAGTTAAAAATACTTATGCTTGGAACCATAGAAATACAGGTTCTAATTATGAGAAAAATGTTTTAAAAGGCTTCTCTCCCAACGAGCGATGGTACATGAAGTCGGTGGATGATTCATTAACGAAAGCCGAAAAAAATAAACCTACCATTCATGTATACTTTACAAACGACGGCGACACCTACGACGAATATATTA
Organism: uncultured Weeksellaceae bacterium; assembly: GCA_964553105.1. Lineage (GTDB taxonomy): Bacteria > Bacteroidota > Bacteroidia > Flavobacteriales > Weeksellaceae > Profundicola. Next base: position 2,798 of record CAZKJO010000050.1, read on the forward strand.
AAACCAATGGAGCTAACCAATCAAAAACAAATGGTGTTGCAGCGGGTCAGTTCCCTACACCCACAAATTTAAAAAGATCCTCACAAATTCATATGCCAGGAGTGTATCCTAAATATTTTTATATGAAAAATAGAGCCACCAAAGAGTTTGGTAAATCTTGGGAATCAGAGGTTAAGAATTGGTATGTAATAGACGACGCCAAAGGATTAACACATGAGTTAGGACATAATTTTGGTCTTGGACATGCTAATAAATACCACGGAGCTAACAAGTGCAAATGGACCATAATGTCCCAAAAGCATTCAGATCCAAGAAACTATCTACAGCCGACCGAGATTCAGAAAATGCACTCGAATCTCTCTAAAACGAACATGATGCAGTTTGTAACCGAAGACTCACACTATGGTACAACCCAGGTGTTGAATAAAGATCAAACTTGGACTGAATTAAGAAGATATTATAATGACTTTGTGTTGCAAAATGGATTAAGCTTACGCATTGCAAATAAAATCATCATGCCCACGAATGCTAAATTTACATTGAATCCTGGAGCTAGAATTATATTTGAAGAAGGAGGAGAAATCGTTTATTTAGATGGAACAAAATTCAAGGCCTATGAACTAAAAGGTGATGCTAAAATCATTCGATAAGATTTACAATTAAAGCATAAAAAAAATGTCACTCTGAAAATTCGAAGTGACATTTTTAATTTAATAAAAACTCAGATTAAAGCGGTGTATAATCCATGTTTAAAGCTTCAGCTTGCTTTTTATAAACACCGTTCACCAATTTATCGTGAATAGCATCAAATGCATCTAAAGTTTCCTCGATTTCAGCGTCTGTGTGTGCTGCTGTAGGAATTAAGCGTAATAAAATCATTCCTTTTGGAATTACAGGATAAACCACTATCGATGTAAAGATTCCGTAGTTTTCACGAAGATCTTTTACCATAATCGTTCCTTCTAATACCTCTCCTGGTAAGAAAACAGGTGTAACACAAGTGTTGGTATCACCCAAGTTGAATCCCCTTTCTTTAAGCCCAGATTGTAATTTATTTACGTTCTCCCAAAGTTTAGCTTTAATCTCTGGACGAGTTCTCAATAACTCAAGACGCTTTAATCCACCAATCACCATTGGCATAGTAAGAGATTTAGCGAAAATTTGAGAACGCATGTTATATTTTAAGAAACGAATATACTCATTGTCAGCTGCAACGAATGCACCGAAACCAGCCATTGATTTAGCAAAAGTAGAGAAATAAACATCGATTTTATCTTGAACTCCTTGTGCTTCACCTGCACCAGCACCTGTTTCACCTAATGTACCAAAACCGTGTGCATCATCCACTAATAATGTAAAATCATACTGGTCTTTGAAAGCAGCAATTTCTTTTAATTTACCTTGTTGACCGCGCATTCCAAAAACACCTTCGGTAATAACCAAAACTCCACCACCGTTTTCTTTTGCAATTCTATCGGCACGTTTCATCATTTTAGCGAAACTCTCGATATCATTGTGTTGAAAAGTAAAACGTTTACCCATGTGTAACCTTACACCATCCACAATACAAGCGTGGCTATCGATATCATATACAATAACATCGTCTTTACCTGCCAAAGCGTCGATAATAGAAACCATACCTTGGTAGCCGAAGTTTAATAAGTAAGAGTTTTCTTTGCCAACAAATTCAGCTAAGTTTTTCTCAAGCTCTTTGTGCTTATCAGTTTCACCCGACATAGCTCTAGCACCCATTGGGTAGAACATACCATACTCAGCAGCAGCTTCAGCATCAGTTTTCTTAACCTCTGGGTGATTACATAATCCTAAATAGTCATTAGCACTCCAAAAGATAACCTCCTTACCTTGGAATTTCATTCGAGGACCGATAGGACCTTCTAATTCTGGGAAAACAAAATAACCTTCACCATAATCAGCGAATTGCCCCAAAGGACCAGGCTGTTGCTTTATTCTTTCTTTTATATTCATTCTATTTACTTATTTAATTTATTTAAATCTTTAAAAAATATCTTATCTAAAAGCTTTGGAGGAACTATATACATGGCGAGAATAAACATCCATTTTTTGGGTGTGATGATATATCTAGATTTAGGTTTGCTAGAAGAATAAGCTTTAAAAATTCTATCAGCCACCTCTTTCACATCTAATCCGATTTCTTCAATCTGATTAACTGCTTCATCTAATTTATCAAAAATTTTCTCATAATCAGTATTCGCATACGGATTTATACCAGTTTTGGCTTTACCCCAAATATCTGTTTTAATGGGACCAGGCTGAATAATGATTACATCCAATCCATACAACATCATTTCTCTACGCAAGGCATCATAAATAGCTTCCACAGCATGTTTAGATGCGGAATAAGGCCCAAGCATGGGTCTTGTCATAACGCCTCCGGTAGAACTTATGACGATGACTTTTCCTTTTTTCTTAGCTGTGTAATTTGCTCCTAAAAGCGGTAAGGCTTTTTGCGTTACATATACATTAGAAAAAACATTAATTTCAAACTGTTGTCGTAACTCTTCTATCGCCACATGTTGAATAGGGCCATACTTCGCAACCCCAGCATTATTCACAAGCACATCGAGTCCTTGCACACCTACCACTTGTTCAATTTCTCCAAAGGCTTTATCCACAGCTTCGTGATCGGCAATATCAAAAACTAATAGATGAAATTTATCTGTAAATTCTTGTTGTAAAGCTTCTCCGTCTTGTGGCTTTCTAACGCTTCCGAAAACGTAAAAACCTTCTTCTAGAAATTTTTTGGCGGTTGCCTTTCCGATACCAGATGAAACACCTGTTACTAGCGCATATTTCATGTAAAGCGATTAAAAAACAAAGATAAGAAAAAAAGTGAGCTATTTTGTGATGCAGAGCACAAACAAAACATCCCGAAATCAATTTAATTTCGGGATGTTTATAATTTTTAATTTTATTCTGCTTTTATTCGGTGAACAGTTGCTCTAGACTCTAGTCCGTTGAGCTGGCTCTGAACAAAGCCTTGTTCTTGCATCCACTCGTCGCTGAATACTTTGGTGATATATCGTGAACCATGATCTGGGAAAACAACTACTACAACTGCATCCTCTGGTAATGATTCTTTGATTTGCTTCACCGCTTGAAAAGCAGCTCCACTGGTATATCCACCCATGATACCTTCTTTCAAGGCAATTTCCCTCGTAGTATAAGCACTCTCTTCGTCTGTAACTTTTACAAACTCGTCGATGATATCAAAATCTGTTGCTTTTGGAACTAAGTTTTTACCGAGTCCTTCGATTCTATAGGGATAGATTTCGTTTTTATCCAACTCTCTTGTTTCGTGATATTTCTTAAGGATTGACCCATAAGCATCCACACCAATTACTTTGATATCAGGATTTTGCTCTTTTAAATATCTAGCAGAGCCAGATACAGTTCCTCCCGTACCACAACATCCAACAAGGTGGGTAATCTTACCTTTGGTTTGCTCCCAGATTTCAGGACCTGTCGTTAGATAATGGGCATCAATATTTTTTTGATTAAAATATTGATTGATATAAATAGAGTTAGGTGTCTCCTCATGAATTCTCCTTGCAACCTCATAATAAGATCTAGGATCATCTGCAGGAACATTCGCTGGACAAACAAAAACTTTTGCCCCTAAGGCCTTAAGATAGGCTATTTTCTCTCCTTTGGTTTTATCGCTAACTGCCAAAATACACTTATAACCTTTGACAATACTTACCATAGCAATTGAAAAACCTGTGTTTCCTGAGGTTGTTTCTACGATGGTTGCTCCAGGTTTTAAAAGACCATCTTTTTCAGCCTCTTCTATAATATGTAATGCAATTCTATCTTTAGTGGAATGACCAGGATTCCAACTTTCAAGTTTAGCATAAATATCACCTGGAATATTCTCAGCTATTTTATTTAGTTTTACTAAAGGCGTATTCGCAATTAATTCTAAAATATTATTGTAGCTTTCCGTATTCACAATTTTAACTTTACTTAACAATCGCCAAATTTACAATTATTTATTGAGTTTCTGAGGATTTTTTGGAATTCATATCCGTTATCCTTAGTTTAAAAGTCAATTGTATTCAAGCTGAATTGTCCTATTCAAGCATAGTATAGCAAAGCATATACCATGTTTATAACATTCTTAGAAAAGACACCGAATTAGCTCGAATATTTCTAAACAAAGCACTTTTGAAGCTTTTAAATTACGATCTTTCTACATAAAATGCATTATTTTTCTTTAATGCTAATTTTATTCTTGATGTGTTTGGAATAAGTGTTTTATGATATTTTTCATATTATTTGTTAATTCAACATTTCGTCGACTCATCATTCTTTCTGCCACTTCATAGGCTGCATCTAATCTAAATTTGCCATCTTCACTTCCTCCCCCCCAACTAAACATCTTTACTCGATTAGGTGGAAAACCAGATTTGAATACGTTGGCAAACGGCCCGACTACTGTACCGGTATTAAATTGGGTATTAATAGCTGATTTAGCATGATCTCCCATGATTAAACCACAGAATTGTAAGCCCGTTTTTTCAAATTTATTTTCTGCATAATTCCAAAGTTTAACTTCTCCGTAGTTATTCTTAAGATTAGAATTATTGGTATCAGCTCCTAAATTACACCACTCTCCTATCACACTATTACCTAAGAAACCATCGTGGCCTTTGTTGGAATAGCCTGTTAAAATAGAGTTATTTACCTCTCCACCTACTTTACAGTGTGGACCAATAGTCGTTGCTCCGTAGATTTTAGTTCCTAAATTTAATTTTGCATGATCGCATAAAGCCAATCCACCACGCACCATACTACCTTCGCAGATTTCAGCGTCCTTACCTATATATATAGGTCCATCGGTTGCATTTAAAATCGCAAATTCTACTTTTGCTCCTTCTTCTAGGAAGATATTATCTTCATTGATAACGCCGTTGGTTTCAGAAATAGGTTGAGAAATTCTATTTTTAGTCAATAACTCGAAGTCAAAAGCTAGCACTTTATCATTGTATGAAAACAAATCATAAGGTCTTTGAATATGAATTAATTCAGTATCCCAAGATTGAACTTCCCATTTTTTAGCCTCAAAGTCTTCGTTGGAACCTTTAAATGCAAGAATAGCTCCTTTATATTCAATGGCTTTTCCTTGTTTAAGGTTTAATAAAGTATCAAAAAGTTCTGCCGTTGGAAGATAAGTTGGGTTAAGGAATAAATTAGTTTCCTCTTCTTTCATAGGGAATGCCTCTGCTAAATATGGCAATGTTTTGTAAGAAATCTTTTTACCAAGGAATCTCTCCCATCTATCTTTAAGGCTAAGAATTCCCATGCGCAATTCGCCACATGGTTTTAGGAAAGTAAGTGGAAGTAGCTGTTCTTGTTCTTTTTCACAAAATAGTATGACGTTCATAAAGAGGCTGTTTATTAATTATAACGCAAAATACTAAAATAAAAAAGTCCCGACATAATCGGGACCTAAAAAATATACTATTATGAAAATGATTTTATTTCTTAAATTTCTTGTATTTATTCATGAATTTATCAACACGTCCAGCAGTATCAATCAATTTCTGCTTACCTGTATAGAAAGGGTGTGACGTAGATGAAATCTCCATTTTTACTAATGGATACTCAACACCATCGATTTCGATAGTTTCTTTCGTTTCAGCTGTAGATCTTGTAATGAAAGTCTCCTCATTACTCATGTCTCTGAACGCTACTAGTCTATAATTGCTTGGATGAATATCTTTTCTCATGACCTTTTATTCTTATTTCGGGCTGCAAATATAAGTATAATTTCTAATCCTACAAATCTTAAAATTAATTTATCTTTGTAAAAACGAATAATTTATGCCCAAATTTGGTTATACGTACCCTTTAGTATTTTTAATTACGATTTTAATATTAACTTCTGCTATGTCTTGTCGCAAAGACTTAGACTTCGAAAGCAATCCAAATATTGCCTTACAATTCAGCAAAGATACAATCTTTTTAGATACTATTTTCACTCAATCTAATTCTGAAACTTATTTATTAAAGGTATATAACCCGTCTAATGATGATATTTCACTTTCTAATATATATTTGAATCAGCGCGAAAATTCAAATTTCCGTATTAATTTAGATGGTATGCCTGGATTCGAGTTTTCTGAAGTTCCACTAAGAGCCAAAGATAGCTTGATGGTTTTTGTAGAAGTTGCCATGCACCAGGCAAACAATAGAATGATTGAGGAAGATGAGTTAATTTTCTCTGACAGTCAACAACAAGTTAAATTATTGGCGATGATTGAGGATGCTATCTACCACTACCCTAACGAAGGCGAAGATTTTATTCAAATTAATGAAGACACCGAGTGGAATAACATTAAATCTCACGTAGTCTACGGAACATTAAAAGTGGACAATGCTTCATTAAATATTGCAGGAGGGGCAAAATTATATTTTCATAATAATAGCGGAATGCTGGTTGAAAACGGTGGTAGTTTAAATCTAAACGGAACTATTGATAATCCTGTATTGATGAGAGGAGATCGCCACGATGCTCGTTATGATAGCCTTCCAAAGCAATGGAATGAGATTAAATTAAAAAATGCCAACTTAAGTGCTAATTATGCCATCATTAAAGGAGGTAAAAACGGATTTGATTTAGAAGATTCTTCGGCCAATATTGAAAATACTCAGATTTATAATATGTCTTCGAGTGGCATATTTGCAAAAAATGCCAATATTATTGCTAAAAATATCGTGATTGCAGACGCTGGAGATGCTAGTCTTAACATAGAAAAAGGCGGAAATTATGAGTTTTATTTTTCCACTTTTGCGAATGTTTGGAAAACAGGATTAGTTGGAATTAATGGACCCAATGTTCCAGCATATTTAAGTAATTACACCGAAGATGAAAACGGGAATGAAAGCTATGCAGCATTAGATGCATTCTTTGGAAATTGTATTTTTTATGGTCGTTATCCTAATGGTGTTTATTTAGACAAGAAAGAAGATGCTGGATTCAACACAAGCTTTGATCATTGCTTCATTAAAAATGAAAACACGGATGATATAGATTATGCAACTCATCCTAGCTTTATTAATCCATTGACAGGAGATCCAATGTTTGTGGCTAGTATTTTTAGTCAGCAAGATTTAAGACTTCAAGAAGATTCACCTGCTAAAAATGTTGGAAATAACACTTTTAATAGTCAAGCACCCAAAGACATCAAAGGAGTTTTAAGAGATCAAAACCCAAATATTGGGGCTTACGAATAGGTATTTCGGTTCTCTGTTCTCGGTTCTTGGTTCACAGTTTTCCGTTTGCTGTTATCCCCTCATCGTTAATTGTGCTCAGGTTTATTAATTCCGTGGAAATGAATAATAAATTTCAAATACTCAAAGACATATAATATTGTCATTACGATGTACATAACTAAAACACAAACAAAAACCACATCCGGCATAAAAGGTTTTATTTCAGAAAAAACTAATAGCATTCGAAATGCAATAAACAATAGAATTAAAATGAAAGCTTGAATAAAACTTTTTTCTAATGATGTTTCGAACGCCCCTGTCAACCAATTCCAGTTTTTAAGACGATTGGTGATTTTATACTGACCGCTTTCTAAGTCTTTTTCAAGATATATATAAAGCTGATAATTTAATTTCACCTCAAGCGTATAATCGTTTAGCTCTAAGTATGAATACTTATTTATCCTTAAAAAATCTTTTAC
>CAZKJO010000050.1:10633-13277 GCA_964553105.1 uncultured Weeksellaceae bacterium
TTGCATATACACGCCATTTCTCTAAAAGCGCAGTAATATCGTCTGGTATTGCACTTTCAAAATGCATCTTTTCTCCTGTAGTCGGATGAGTGAAGCCTAAAGTTTTAGCATGCAAAGCCTGTCTTGGACATATTGCAAAACAGTTATCTACGAATTGTTTATATTTTGTAAAAGAAGTCCCTTTTAAAATTTTATCGCCTCCATATCGCTCATCATTAAATAAAGTATGACCAATGTGCTTCATGTGCACACGGATTTGGTGCGTTCTTCCCGTTTCTAACTTACACTCCACCAAGCTAACATAACCCAACCTTTCTAGGACTTTGTAATGCGTCACAGCATGTTTACCTTGACTCCCATCCGGAAAAACAGCCATCTGCAGACGATTACTCACATGTCTTCCTATATTTCCTTCTATCCTCCCTTGGTCCTCTTCTACATCACCCCAAACCACCGCATGATAACGTCTTTCAGTACTACGATCATAGAATTGTTTAGCCAAATGATTCATAGCAAATTCAGTTTTAGCCACAACTAAAAGTCCGCTCGTGTCTTTATCAATTCTATGCACCAAACCTGGACGGTCTAAATCTGCGTTAAGGTTTGGTAAATTATCAAAATGAAATTTTAAGGCATTTACTAAGGTTCCCGAATGATTTCCATGACCAGGATGTACAACCATACCTGCAGGTTTGTTCACAACCAAGACTTGATCGTCTTCATAGACAATATCTAAAGGAATATCTTGGGCTATTAAATTTGATTCTCTCGGTGGATAAGATAAAACCACTTTTACCTCATCATGAGGCTTAACCTTATGATTGGACTTAACCTTTTCACCATTTACAAGTATGTTTCCAGCTTCGGCTGCTTTTTGAATTTTACTTCGTGAGGCAGATTCTATAAAATTAGATAAAAACTTATCTACTCTTAAAGGTTTTTGACCTTTGTTTGCCGTGAAACTATAATGTTCGTATAACTCCTCTTCTTCGTTTTCTTCTGGTGATTCTTGTTGGTTTCTCATTAGTCTATCGAAATACCTATCGTGTCAATTTTCTTTGGTCCTGTTGCTGCTGGCGCTTTTGGCTCTTCTTTAGGACGCATTTGCTCGTTGGTATTTTGGTCGTATTTAATAGCATTTCTAATTTCTTCTGGTAAATCGCTGATATCTATCGTTCTAGAACTTTCGATAGAATTATAAAACAAAGAATCCTTTTCGTCTAATTTTCTTCTATATACTAAATCCAAAGAATCTATTTCTTTTCTTAACTGCGAAGATGGCTTCTTAGATAACCATAAAGAAACAGGCAATCCTTCGTCATAATTATCATTTGGTGGCGGATCTTGATAAACCACTTTAGTGCCTATGGTATCTCTAGTTCCTCCTAAATAATATATCTGACCCAAATCAAAAAACTTATTTTTAAGTATAGCTTTAGCCTCTTGTAAAGTTAAACCTTCAACTTGTGGCACAGGCATGTCCATTTTGAACCCTCTTCCTAAAACTAAATCAATCTTAGCTCCTTTAGGTAGTAACTTTCCTGCTTGAATGGTATCTCCATTAAACATAACGCCTAAAACTGCATCTCTAGCAGGGTCTTCAACGTAAATAGTATCTCCTAAAACGAATCCTCTTAAATGTAACTGAGTTATCGCCAAACGGCTACTTTTATCGATTAAATCAGGTAATTCAACCGGACGCCATGTACTTGGATTGGACTTAATAAAAATACGTCTTCCTGGCTTAACTTTTGAACCTTGTAATGGATAAAAATCTAAAATAGCATACGGAGGATAATCCTCGGTGAACTTAACACTATCTACTTCATACCGTAAATCTAGCTCTTCTAATTTTTGAATAGCTTCATTAATATTTAATGTAGATAAATCGGGTACTTCTACCGAAACACCATGCTTTGTATAATTATCTAAAAACTTGAAAGCATAGAACCAAAGACCAATTAGAAGTGCTCCTCCTAATATAATACTTAGCCATAATTTCCAACTAATTAGTGCTTTGAAAAAATTCATAGGTTATTATAATATTGGACAAAGATAAAAATTAATGTTATATGTAGTTGATTGAACGTAAATCTCCAAGAATTATTTAATTTTATCAAAATTTTGAAGCATGAAAAAAGTTGCCGTTGTCATGGGTGGATACTCCGATGAATACAAGGTTTCATTGAAATCTGGCCAATTAATTTATGATAGTATCGATAGAGATTTATACGAACCATATAAAGTTGTTATTCTAGAAAACAATTGGTACGCAGAGGTTGAGGGTCATACCTATGAACTGCACAAAGGTGATTTCTCATTTGATATGAATGGACAAAAGATAGCGTTTGATGTTATTTTTAATATTATTCATGGTACACCAGGTGAAGATGGTTTTTTACAAGCTTATTGGGATATTTTAGGAATTCCATATACGGGTTGTGGGCACTATCTTTCTGCTTTAACTTTTAACAAAAAGGACACATTAGCGGTACTACATAAATATGATATCCCTATGGCCAAGTCTTTTTACTTGACTAAAGGAGATGATATAAATCTAGACAAGATTGTTAAAAAAGTAGGCTTACCTTGTTTTGTAAAACCCAACCAATCGGGTTCGAGTTTGGGCATTTCTAAAGTTAAA
>CAZKJO010000051.1:0-13077 GCA_964553105.1 uncultured Weeksellaceae bacterium
GACGCCTCGGGTTTACTATTTTAGGTATAACCTAAATATTCATGAGACTAATTAAGCAATATTAAACTACTCTTATACAACCTTTAAACCACTTGATTATGAGATTCCGCATAAAGTGCGGGATGACGCTTTGGGATTAGGTATAGCTGTTGAATTTAAGCACCACACGTCATGCTTGATTTGGTTTAGCATCTGGCTTAATGTTCGTTTAATTTTAAAAGACTCTGAATCAAGTTCAGAGTGACGCCTCGGGTTTACTATTATAGGTATAATCTGGATATTCATGAGACTAATTAAACAACCTTAAACTAACTTTTAAACTCATTAAACAACTTTAAACCACCATTAAACTACTTCCATCTCATGCTCCTTTGACACTTATTTAGGCGGAATTTGAAAAAGTTTAAAATAAGTCGTATTCGTAAGTTTTCAGTAGAATGGGTGGGAAGCTAAATTATTAAGAGCAAAATCAGTCATTAAATATATTATTACACAAAATTTAGGATAAATTTTTATTGAAATATCATTAAAAATATAATACTATTTATGAATAGTATATTGAATCCATGGCTTTATTGTGTGAAATTTCAAAAAATTCGCTGTATTTTTACTGAATTAAGAACAAATAATAAGCACCGGGAAGGATATAGGAAACTCAGTTTTCTAGATTTCAATCAGTTTTGAAATAACTACAATTTTCTTCCTTAGCCAAAAAACAAGATGATGACAGCCCCAAAAACAATTCATAATTTTCATATCCCTGTAATGGGATTAGCATTTACCATAGATAGTCCCATTAGAGTGGCACAATATGGTATATCATCTGTGATTTCAATCATTGACGATGAACTTGCTGAAAAAATGAATTCATTTTACAGTAAAAAGTTTAATCTTCCATATGAAGAAACGCCAAAGAAAGTACAAGACCACAGAGCTCAACGAATTACTAATTATTTAAACTTGGTAGATACCATAGTTAAAGATAAATTCGAAAAATTCAAGAGTGAATTAGCTGAGAATAAAGCAGCTTTAGAAAATTTTATTGAAATGTTGCCTAGCACATCTAATTTGAAAGAAGGTCTTTCGAATATGATGGATGAAGGAACGATTATGAAGGAGAATATCCTACATTATTTAGAAAAACATTTAAAGCCTGGCGAGATTGACGTGAATATCATGACCAAAATCGACAAGGATAATTATGTGAAAGGTGAGAAATTGCCGATTGAATTTAATGACGCGCATGCTTCTTTGAGAGGTTTTGCGAAGAGTAATCTGAGTTCGTCTTTGGTATTATCTGCTGGAATGAACCCAAGATTGTATAGTTATTTTGAGCAGTTTGAGGATTTCTTCCCGAACGAGAAAAACGAATTGAAAAAGAAGATTATTCTTAAGGTGAGTGATTATCGTTCAGCGATTATTCAAGGGAAATTCTTGGCCAAGAAAGGTCTTTGGGTTTCTGAGTATCGCGTGGAGTCTGGATTGAACTGTGGTGGGCATGCTTTTGCTACCAATGGATTTTTATTAGGTCCGATCTTAGAAGAATTTAAAAACAAGAAAGAAGATTTAATTGCAGAAACGCATGAAATCTTAATAAATGCCTTAGAGCAAAAAGAATTACCAGTTCCGCAAGAACCTTTAGAATTGAAAATTACCGTTCAGGGTGGAGTTGGAACTTCAGATGAACAGGAGTTTTTAATCAACCATTATAAGGTTGATTCAGTAGGTTGGGGTTCACCATTTTTAATGGTTCCTGAAGCTACTTCTGTGGATAAGGAAACCCGAACTTTATTAGGGACTGCCAAGGAGGAAGATTTATATTTAAGTGGGATTTCACCTTTAGGAGTTCCGTTTAATACCGTGAAAGGTACTTCTAACGAATTCTTTAAAAACAAAAGAATCGCAGAAAATAAAGCAGGAAGCTCTTGTCCAAAGAAGTATTTAACACTGAACCAAGAATTTGGACCAGAAGGAATTTGTACGGCAGCTAAGAAATTTCAAGATATAAAATTGAAAGACTTAGAAGCTCAAAAAGAAAATATCAGTGCACAAGATTATCAACAGTCTAAATTCGAGATTACCGAAAAGGCATGCTTATGCGTTGGTTTAGCGAATGCGGCTTTAATGGATCATGAAATTCCGATTAAAGGTCAAGATCAAGGTGTTGTAATTTGTCCAGGACCGAATATTGCCTATTTTGATAAAGAAGTTTCTTTAAAGGATATGGTGAAGCATATTTATGGTAGAATTTCTATCATGAAAGACGAAAACCGTCCGAATATGTTTGTGAAGGAATTGAACATGTATTTAGATTATTTACAAAAGGAAATATCTTCTTATAAAGAGGAAGTTACGACCAAACAAATTAAGAAGTGGGATGTCTTCAAAGCGAATATCGCTGACGGGATTTCTTATTACCAAGAGCTTTTCGCTACGCCTAAAACGGTTGAAAATCTTACTATTCAACAACAATTATTAGCAGCGAAAGAGGCCTTGATGCAAATTATATACGACGAAGAATACGCGATTTAATAAGTTTTAAAATTAAAGATTGAAACATATTAAATAGCTACAGCTATAAAATTTATAAGAAAAGCCTTAAAAATCAATTGATTTTTAAGGCTTTTTAGATTATTTATCTTCTTTGGATTGAAAAGATCTAATATGTAATGCTTTGATTTTCTCTGCAAGTTCGGGAAAAGGACCTTCTACTTGTAGTTGTGGCGCCACCTCTTGAATGGATAAAGCTTTGATGGGAGAGTAAGTATTTCCCATTTCTTGTTTCCATTCGCTTAGCTGCTTCGACGAACTAGCGTATACAATGCGTCCGAGGCCATTCCAGGCATGTGCAGCAGAACACATAGGGCAATGTTCACCCGAAGTGTAGACCGTAGCTTTAGCGCGTTCCTCAGCTGTCATGTGGAGAGCAGCCCATCGTGCAATGGCAAATTCTGGATGTTGTGTGTTATCGCCGGTTGTGGCAACGTGATAATGATCCTTAAACAATACATTGCCATGCTCCGAAACGAGTACTGAACCAAAAGGTTCGTCGCCATGTTCTAAGGCTTTTTCAGCCAATTCTACACAGTGTTCTAAATGTTTTAAATCGATTTCATTCATTTTTATAAATTCAAATGATTCAATGCATTTATTTCAAAAATAAAAGTTATTTGTTTTCAAGGTCTAGGTCTTTCAAAAACTCTTTTAACTCTTCTTCCTTTTGAGTTCCTACGAGGAATTTATCTCCATTTTTAAACTCGAGGGCTAATCCAATATTTCCTCCGGTATTATAAACCGTACCATGAGCTGTCCAAAAGCGTAATCCCCAACCACCAACAAAACCATAATCTACCACTTTGGCACTTGAGATATCTCTCCAATAAAAATGCTTTTTACTAAAAGGAATAAAACTGATTTTTAGCTCTTGTTGATTAAGTTCTGTTTTTAATTTCATCATTCCAAAAATGATAATTAACCCAATGAGTAAGATGGTTAGGACCACCAATGCCTCAATCGAGATTGGGATATTAGCATCTTGCACCTCAAAAATCATGTGTTGATAGGTTTTGAAAATCATGAAACCAGCACTGGTTAATAATACCAACCAAAGCCACCACTGACTAAGTTTTTGAGTTTCTTTAAATTCTAGTTTCATGTTTTGAATGTTTTTTGGGTAATTTAATACAGCATGTAATGGCTGAAATACGAACAAGACTTTTGTAGCTGATTTACAGTTTGTGTGTTGGCATAATCGCGCTTTAAAATCGCGAAATAGTTTCTATAATTTTCGCGCTTGGTCTTTAGCTGAAAGTCCTCTTGCTCAAATTGCTTTTGTCGATAATCTGGATCGTTCCAATCAATATCCCAATTTTGACCGCCTTTCCAAATATAGTATTTTCCTTGCTCGGCCTTCGCCATTTGAAAGATAATGTTAGCACTCTTCTCGCGATCATTGCTTAAAGTTAGGGCTTTCTGATAATATTGAATCGTTAAATCATAATTATCATCTTCGATATAACTATAATAGGTAAAGTATTTATAATAAAGTTGATTTTTCTGTTCCCGACTATTGAATTCAAACTTAGGTCCATTGGCATTGTTGAGGTCCATGACAAACACATGTCTGAAATAACCTAGCTTAGAAGTATTGAATAATACATTTCCAATGAGTTCATTGGCCTTCATGGCTTTTGAATCCTTGCCTTTCCCGATTTTTTCTAATGCTTGAAGTGCTTGCGCCAATTCAAGTTTATTCATTTTATCTTTTAAGAATGGAAAATCCTTTAAATGATTCACTTTTAGTGAAATATGCGCTGGACTTTGATAGCTCACCCATTTTTCTTGTCCGAATATATAATTCGAAATATTATTGAATCCATTATAAGCAGTTTTAGGTAATTTGTCGGCTGTTTCCCAAGTTTGACGGTCGAGTAGGTAATAATCTCGCTGAATTCCATTGAACTTTTGTGCCTTTTGATAATGTGCTACAGCTTTATCAAAATCAGCATTTCGCATCGCATGATCTCCATAAATCAATGCGAAAAAAGATTGAATATCTCCCATATCGTTTTGATTAGAAACCAACCATTGCTCAAAAGCGTTTTTATTTGATTTTTGAATAAAGTCATCGAGTTGTTGCGTAAGTTTCAAGTTAGGATTGTATTGCAACGCAGAGAGCTGATTGCTCATTAAAAAAGACTTCGCTAAATCATTTTGTAAGAAATAGCGATTGGCAAAAATATCTCGAATAAAATCTCTTGCATCATCAGTGAACTGGCTATTTCCTTTGGTCTTAAATAAACCTGGGAAAGCACTAAAAATTTTAGACTCAAAAGCGGCATCAATCTTTGGTTGAGCGACAATGTGGTTTAATACCAACATTTGATTGATTTGCTTTTGATATAATGTATTTTTGGTTTTAATGCTCTTTAAAATCGATGTGCTATTCTCATAATCCTTTTCTAAGAAATGAATATGCGCTAAACTTAAGCTCCAAAACTCATCCTTTGAGGATTTTTGAGCTGTTTTAATAATATTTTTTAAGTCATTGAGTTGTCGAAACGTGTTAGAATAGTAGTCGTCATCTGCTTTCAAGGGTAATCTTTTGCTGTGTGTGCATTGGTCATCATTGCATTGGAAATAAACCGGCAAATGATTTCTTTCTAATTGATCTAAAGCTCTTACGGTCAATACTTTTAAAATATCAGAATTCGCATCTATTTTCAGCATTTCATTCATGAAATACACCGGATTTGAGAAGTCATTATAAGCTAAAAGAAAATAGGCCATGTTTTTCTCTTCCTTAGTTTTAGCATTTTTTAAAAGCATTTCAAAATCGTCCCAATCATTTAATCGCATAGAAGCATGTGCGCTTTTTTTCTTGTTTCTAGAGTGAATAAAAACTTGAAAGAAATTTTGATTCGCTTTTTCTAACATGCCCAAACCTCTTTGTGCTCCCGCCATCTGATCGAGTGCATACCAATACATAGGCGTATCTTTTTTCAGTGGTTCAGTATATTTATTAAAAGCTGCAATGGCTTCATTATATTTTCGGGAATAATGATTTAGTCTTACGATTTGATAGGCATATCTTAGTTTAATGTCTTGATTGTCTGTGAGATTATAACTTTTGGTTAAAACATTTAAAACTTCATTATAATCAAGCTTGCTAACATCTAAATCATCCTCAGATCTCTCTGAATACCAATTATTGCTCGGAACATAAGTTATCATCATATACGGAGCTAGGTATTTAGCATAGGCCAAATAGGCTAGGCCTTCTTGATATTTGTGATAGAAATCGGCACCCATTTTTTTGCTCAATTCATGACTAAGCTTTCCTTTCTTCCAATTGTATAAATGTTTTCTGTCTATGATTTTAACCAGTGCATTGGTTTCCTCATAGCTTAGTTCATTTTGAAAATAAGAAACCCAGTTTTCAATATTTTCATCTAAGATAATGGGGGCTTTCTTTTGGTTATTTCCATAAAAACTGTCATCGCCGTAGTAGGAGGAATTCAGGGTAAACAAAAAAGGATAATAGGCCTCTTCTTGGACTAATTCCTGTACAAAGAGATTGAAGTAAGCTGAATCTGGATCATACCAAGCACAGCTAAAACTCTGCTGCACTCCAAGGTAGAATATAAAAAGGCTTAAAAAATACTTTTTCATAGTTGTAGGATTTTTCGGTTTTTTAGAAATCTTGAATCTAAATGATACCAAAGGATATGAGCTTTAGATTGAGTTTTCTGGTCAATTAAGTTAATACTTTTTTCGATAAGTTCATTGGGGATTTCTTCGATTTTGATTTTGAAACCTGTGTTTAAGAACTGATTGAAATAGAAGCCATCTTTTTCTATTTCATATTGATTCTCTGCTATTTTAGCGATTCCTGCCGTTGTGTCCAGCACTTGTGTAGACAATCCATTGATCAATCTTTTCTTGCCTAATTGATTGGTGACAATTCCCCAGGAATAAATTGGAAGCGCGTAGTCTAATTCTAAAGGATAATCTTCTACACTGGATAAATAACTTTGGAGTAATTCATAGTTTAAAATAGAATTGACTTCGGTTTCTTCTAAGGGAGATGAGGTGGCGTAGCACATCAAATAGGCTTTGTTAATCGGTGGAACGCCATTGTTTTCTAAATCTCTTAATTGATGTAGACGAAGGGTAGAAGTGATTTCATTTTGTGTTTGAGTTTTTAATCTCCTTAAAAATTCAAAATAATCTTGTTTGGTACTTGGTGTCCAATCGCTATCAATTTGAATTTCATTCGCCAAACTTAAATCCAAATCGTCTGCTCTAGAATAAATGCTTTCAGCGATTTTTTCAACAAGGAAATCTAAATCTTCTGAAGTAATATCAAACCAAGTTCTATTGGTAATGAAAATAACTGGAACGATTTCTTTATCCGTGCTGAAAGTTTCTTTTTTGGTAATAATTCCCTGTGGTTCAAACCTGCCATTGACTTTGTCTACATCAAAAAATCGAACGAATAAGTGAGTTCCGTTGCTATCATCCAGAAATTCTTTTTCGGTTTCATCGAGTTCTAATGAACTTCGCCAATAATAAAAAGATGTCTCTCTTGGTTTTTGTTCGCAATTCAAAAATAGGAAGCAAAAGACTAATATGAGGCTTAATTTATTCATTAGAAGGCGAAAAGAATTCTAACAAATATAGGATATAATCTGCTTTTTAGAATTTAAACAATCTCCATTTTCTTTAAAAGGAAAGATGCGTTCATATTTTTACAAACTCCATTTTTCAAGCGATAATCGAAATTAAGCTCATCATTGATAATTTCTGCATCGAAATAATAATTCTTGATTTCAGGTAACTCATTTTCTATTTCACATAAACTTAAATCGTGGGTAGCAATGATTCCAGTGGAGTTGGAAGCGACTAATTTCTCTACAAATTTTTTAGATCCAATCGCTTTGTCGGTGCTATTAGTTCCTTTTAAAATTTCATCTAAAATAATGAAGTAGTTATCGTTTTTAATCTCTTCTACAATGAATTTTAAACGTTTCAATTCCGAGAAGAAATAAGATTCATCATCCGCCAAGGAGTCCGAGGTGCGCATGCTAGTAATTAGTTTTATCGGCGAATAATCAAATGATTCGGCACAAACCGGAAGTCCCATATTGGCCATAACAATGGAAAGGGAAACCGTTCGTAGAAAAGTACTTTTTCCCGCCATATTAGCTCCTGTGATGATAAAAAACTGTTGATTTTCGATTAAGAAATCATTGTCTACACGTTTTTTGGTTTTCAATAAAGGATGACCTAATTGTGTGGCTTTAATGACATTTTGGTCTTGGTTGATGTTGGGATAAATATAGTCTGGATGATTAAATGCAAAATTGGCTAAGCTATTTTGTGCATCGAAAAAATTAATCACTTCAAACCAATCTTCCACTTTGTTATGATAGGTTTCTAGCCATTTTTCTACTTTAAAGGCATAGTTTAAATCCCATAATAAAAAGCCATTCCCCACCAAAGCCATGATCATATTATTACGCTGATCGAAACTGTCTAAAGTTTTAGAGAATTTTCTAAAAATTAAGGAGGCTTTTTCGCTTTCGGATTTAATTCTTTCTTGTTGAGTGATTAAAACTTCTGAAGTGAATGTTGTATTTTCAATCTTGTCTAAGAGTTTATAGTATTGAGAAAAAGTGTCTTTGGCTTTTCCTGCCTCGTTATAGATTTTGTTGATCTTTTTTAAATAAACACCTGAAATTCCTAATCCAACCAAAAACCAAAGCATCAAGATTTGATAGCTGATGAAATCAAAGAAAACCAAGCCCAATAGAATGAAAGAAATAGCTGTGAAAATTATAGGAAGAACCGACATGATGTTGGGAAGCGTGGCTTTATAATCTTTAATCCAACTGATAATCGCTTGAGCCTTATGTTGAACCTTAACTAAACTACCAATGGCTGAGAATTCTTGTCTCCAATTGGGCATGGCTGAAAGTTCTTTGATCCCAGCTTGTTTTTGCTCAATATTTTCGATGTTGTTTAATGAAAGTTGTTTAGCAAACTCGGCTTCACCTTCTTGGGTAACCGTTCTATTCATAAATTGAAAAAGAGAGCCCCTCCCAAATAAATCGATATCGTAGCTATAAAAATGTTTCGGATTTTCATAAACCTCGCCTTCATTTAATTCTAAATAATCTCCGTTTTTGATGCGAATTTCTTTTTCATTTATTTCAAGTAATTCTTTGGTAAAATCACGTTGATATTGCAGATTTGAATGTCTTGAAACCAAAATTAAGAAGGCAATAATTCCCAAGACACCAATGCCAATGGCGATTTGGAGATTGCTCCAGAAAAAGTAGATTCCAACAATAATAGCGATAAAAAGAATTAATCTGATGCTACTAGAAATGTTGAGTTTTTTCTTTAAAGCAGCTAAATTAGTTTGATGTTTGGCTTTTTCTGCTTCGTAGAATTGTATAGGATCGGTCATGTATATTTTTGTTGATAAAGGCTATAGGCAATAGCTGTGCAAATTTAGTTGGAAATAGATGGATTCTTTGAATTTAAAGAAATCTTTTTCTTTTAAACCAAAAGTAGATGATGATAGAAATGATGACCATTACTACCAAAACAATCGGATAACCATATTGCCATTCTAGTTCAGGCATATTGACGAAGTTCATTCCGTAAAGCCCTACAATAAAGGTAAGCGGGAGAAAAAATGCCGAGAAAACAGTGAGTAGTTTCATAACATCATTGCTCTTTTGGGAGCTCACCGAGAGATAAGTATTCAATAAGTTATTAGAACTTTCTAAAACTTCATCATACATTAAATTAAATCTCACCAATCTATCATTGATATCTTGATAAGACATTTTATTTTCTTCTGAAATTTCAAGTTGTTGAATTACAGATTGGGTAATTTGAAGTAATTTCTTGGTAATACGCGTTTGAGACTTATTGAAATATAAGTCCTCAAGCGAAATTTGATGATAATTTCTCAAGAAAATAGCTTCCTCCATTTCATCAATTTTATCGTCAAGATACTGAGCGGGTTCTTCAAAAGTTTGAAGCATTTTGTGAATGAGGTAGAGCATTAATTGCTCTGGACCTTTAAAGTGTTTTGGAACGTCTTCCAAAAAAGTAAAATAAGCACTATGAGTGGTGATGAGCACCTTCTCGTTAAAGAAAAAGGCAATTTTATTCGATAATTCGTTGATACTGGTAATTCTATTCTGAGGTTGAGAACTAAAGGCTCGCAGAATTAAAAAATCGTAATTCGGAAGTTTTTCGATTTTGGGTAAGTGACCAACTTGCTGTGAGTCGTTAATTTGAAATAGCTCTAGCTTGTGGTCTAGAGCTATTTTATCTAATGTTTCCTTATTCGGATTTCTAATATCTATCCAAAGGAAATTCTCGAAGTTGGTTTCATTATAATAATAATCCATAAGGCCTTTATTTTTATTTCACTTCGAGTTTTTCCTCAGTTTTGATTAAAGAGTATCCTTTAACCATTTAAAGAATTCATTTTGCCAAATCAAAGCATTCTGCGGATTTAAAACCCAGTGATTTTCTTCAGGGAAATATAACAATTTAGATTTTAAACCTAACATTTGTGCTGCTTGAAATGCAGATAATCCTTGTTCAATCGGAACTCGGTAATCTTTTCCTCCTTGAATGATTAAGATAGGTGTATCCCATTTAGACACCATGTTGATTGGGTTGAACTCGTTGTAAGCTTTGCGGGTATTCTCATTATCTTCCCAATACATTCCTCCAAATTCATTGATCAAGAAGAATAATTCTTCTGTAGTTCCTGCCATAGTTCTGGTATCAAAAACACCATCGTGAGCGATGAAAGTTTTGAATCTCTTGTCGTGTATTCCGGCAAGATAGAAAACAGAATATCCACCGAAACTCGCTCCAATAGCACCAATTCTATCATTGTCTACATAAGGTTCTTTGGCTATGTCATCAATCGCTGATAAATAATCCTGCATTACTTGTCCACCCCAATCTTTGCTGATTTCTGCATTCCATTCAACACCGTGACCTGGCATTCCGCGTCTGTTTGGAGCTACAACAATATAGCCTTGAGAAGCCATTAATGAGAAGTTCCAACGGTAAGAATAGAACTGAGAAAGTGGAGATTGTGGACCACCTTGAGCATATAATAAAGTTGGGTATTTCTTGTTCGGATCAAAGTTTGGCGGTAAAATTACCCATACCAACATTTGCTTACCATCTGTAGTTGTTACATATCTTTTCTCAACTTTAGGTAATTCAGTTTTGCTATAAATATCGTGGTTAACATTAGTTAATGGCTTAAAGTTTTTCTTCTTTAAATCATAGCTAAAGATATCCGCAGCGTGATTCATGTCGTTTCTTGTAACGATTAAATGATCACCTTTTTTAGCGATAATACTGGTTACGTCAAACTGCCCTTTAGAGATTTGTTCTACTACCGGAGCAATTCTTCTCTTTCCAGGATAGTTTACTTTAAATAATTGAATCGTACCATCTACAGGAGCAACGAAGAAGATGTTTCTACCTTTTTCATCCCAGAAAAAACTGCGAACTGTTCCGTCCCATTGAGCGGTTAAATTTTGTTTAACACCGTTTTCTAAAACAACAATATCATTTTTGTCACTTTCATTTCCGTCGGTTTTCATCTGTAACCAAGCCAAAGCTCCTTGTGACGAAAACGCAGGATTGGTATCATATCCTTTGTTATCTTCCGTGATATTCTCGGTAGTTTTGGTTTTAAGATTATACTTGAAAATGTCTGTATTGGTGCTAGTTACATAAGCTTTTCCTTTTTTCTTTTTGCTCACATAATAAATGTCTTTTCCGTCAGGTGACCAGATATAATCCTCGTCACCACCAAAAGGGCGTTGTGGCGTGTGGAAAGGTTGATCCTGCATAATGTCGATACCGCTTGCATCATCTGCACCCACTTCTTTGTAGAATAAATGATTGAAATTTCCGTCTTCCCAAGTATCCCAATGACGAATATCTAAGTCTGAATAAATGTAAACATCAGATTTATCTAAATGCTTATAAACGTCACTTCCCTTAATGTTTTCAATTAAAACTTTTTGATGAAATAATTTATGTTTTCCGTCTGGAGAAACATTTTTATCCACTGCATTCAAATGCGCTGCGTCGATTTCCTCTATAGCTCCACCAAGGATAGGCATTTTATAATATTTGGAATCGAATCCATTTTCGGCAATGTTGGGCGTCGTAAGTTTGTAATAAATCGTATTAAGATCCTTATCGGTTCCGATTACGCCTAATCTTTTAATTTCCCAAAGTTTTTCTGGCGTCATAACATTTTGTGCTTTCATCAATGTGCTGCTCAGTATTAATCCTACAATTAGGAATGCGTTTTTTATCATTTTACTAAAATTTACTGATTTAATTTCTGAAACGATATTCCATTTTCAGAAGTTGTAAAAATAAGTAATTAGTTTTGAATAGACGATTTAATCAGCCTTTGAAAGTTGTTTCATTTTTAAAAAATAGACCATGAAAAGTAAATTTTTAAACAAGAAAAAAGCCACGCTAAAGTGGCCTTAAATTAATTTCTTAAATTTTAAACCTTATTTCTTCAAGACTTTTTTTGAAATAACTTCAGTATCCGTATAAAAGTTTACGATATACATACCAGGATCTAATTCTTTCATACTAATGGTATTTGATCTTAGTTCTTTCATCATTTTACCTTCTAAATTGAAAATTCTGATGCCTTTCACGTTATCAAGTCCCTCAATGCTTACAAAATCAGTAGTTGGGTTAGGATAAATTTTGATTTTTTCTTGTCTTAAATCGCTTGTGCCTAAATCTCCTATTTCAATTTTTATGTCATCCATACTGATATAGAAAATATCGGTACAATCATAATGTCTAAAAACAAGTTTCACATCTTGACCAGCGAATTCGCTGATGTCAACATTTACTGTTTTAGCTGGATTATAGTAAGCAGCGTCTAAAGTTTCTTCGAACACAGCGGTTTCTGTTCCTTCAAAATTTGCATCGGATGGGATTACATAAACAGCATAATGCTCTTGGAATAATTCATCATCTTCATAAGCTGCAACCTTAAAGCTTAAATTTAAATTGCTATCTGCAGGAAGGCTAATCGCTGGACTAATAAAGGTATTGTCTGGTGTAAATACTTCAAAATACCAAGAAAATGACCATAGAAATCCTGTGGTAAATGAATCCACTTCTTGAACTCCGGCATCTGCAAACTCCCAAAACTCGCCATCGCCATCACGATCTTCTAAGGTCCAATTGTCTAACGAGCTTTCATCATCAAAAGTCTCTTCAAAAATAACTTGTGCCTGAGTTGTAAATGCAACTGATAAGGCACTAATAAATAGTAATTTTTTTATCATAATTTTATTTTTTTCAATATGAGTAAGTTATAAAGTTAAAATTAAATAGACAAAAGAAATATCTATTCTGTGTATTTCTGATAGAAAATGGTTTTCAAATAATTACTCTCTGGGAAACCAATCGGGTGATCATCGTCGTGTAAAGTCGTATGAAGATGTTGCCAATTCTTTGCACCTTTAATTCTTGCAT
>CAZKJO010000052.1:0-12378 GCA_964553105.1 uncultured Weeksellaceae bacterium
TTTGGGTTTTTATCTTTTCCAAAAGAATAAAATGGCGTTTTCTTCTTCAATAAAATCGCATTAAAACTTACAGATTTATCCGTTTTTCTTGTGAACAGTATATCTCTTGAATCATCAAGTTCATATTCTACGGTTTTAACTTCGGTTCTATTCTTAGCTTGTTTAACAACATAAGGCATCGCCTCTTTGGTTAAACTTGGTGTAATCACAAATACACTGTCCTTAGAAAACCACTTTTTACGCGAATTTTCATCAACAATTTCTATTAAACCTTGATCTTCTAAATCGCGAATAGTTTCAATTAACTCTGCATCCTTTTTAGAGCTGAGCCTCATTTTATTCGTGTCAAAATAAGCCGTTTCGTAATGTGGATTTAAAGCCAAATATTCTTCTACTAAGCCTTCTGCGTGGGCAGAGGTAATTTCTCCACTGGTATTACAAGAAGTGATGAATAAAAGACTAATGATTATTAAACTTAAATTTTTCATGATATTATTTTTCTTCTCCGGACTTGTTTTCTTCTTTATTTTTCCACAACCAATACACTCCACCAATTAATAATAAAATGAAAATTATATTTGAAGATAAAGTAATTAAACTTCCTGTTTTAACAGATTGTGGATCAAATTTCAACTCAATTTCGTGTTGACCTTTTGGAATTTCTAAACCACGGACAAAGTAATTTGTTTTAATAATATCAACTTCCTTACCATCTATGCTTGCTTGCCAACCTTTGTCGTAATAGATTTCTGAAAACACAGCAAATCCATCATTCTTATTATTGGATTTATATACCAAACGATTAGGAGCATGCTCCACTAATTGAATTTGACTCGTAGAATCTACTTGATAGGTTTTATCTTGTGCCCAATCCGCGACAGCTTGTTTCGACAAATCTATCTTAGCAATGTCTAATATCGCTTGATTTGGATCCTCTACTGCCTTCACCTCTTCTACAAACCATGCATTTCCTAAAGCCCCTGGGTTTTGAATAATTTCGGAACCATTTTGACCCGTTACCAAAAAGTATTTGGTATTCATCATATCCAAAATATTCTGACCTTTTTGCTCAACGCCAAGACGCTTTTCTATAACAGAATCTCT
Organism: uncultured Weeksellaceae bacterium; assembly: GCA_964553105.1. Lineage (GTDB taxonomy): Bacteria > Bacteroidota > Bacteroidia > Flavobacteriales > Weeksellaceae > Profundicola. The sequence goes on from CAZKJO010000052.1 coordinate 1,105, forward strand.
CGATAAATAAATATCTATAATATTCTGGAAATTCTGCATTTTAGCTCCATGATAACCACCAATAGAGTTTACAAAATACGAAGTTGACGCATCATTGAAAGTGTTTCCTTCAGCATCAAACAATCTAAATCTCGAAGTATCTTGTTTCTTTAAATCAGCTAAAACTCTATTTTTATCTACGCGATAAGCCACTTGCATCAAAGATGGATTTGCCTGCGCCTCGTTATACAAACGTTGCGTCATTTCAGTTGGGAAAGGATAATCTACATACTGCTTAGGAATATAATTATCATCGTTTAAATAACGTCTATCTACACCCCAAAGGTCAACTAAAGTTAATAATGCCAAGCCTATAATTACGATTTCTTTCATTTTAATTTTGTCGTAAGCATAGCCCGCTAATAATGCTAAGGACAGAATGACAAAAATTAAAGTTCTAATCGCATCACTTCTAAACATAGAAATTCTATCAGCACGAATTCCCTCTTGAATATAAGCTGGAAATTGTTTTTCAAAATCCGTTGAGAAATCAAACAATGCTCCACCGGCTACCATCAATAAAACAATGAAAGCTACTACTCCTCCACCTACATAGAGTAAAATCTTCTTTTTATACTCTTGTGTTAATTCTTTATCATTAAAAAACTTGTAAACTCCCCATACTGCCAATAGCGGCATAGTGAATTCAGCAATAACTAAGATAGACGACACAGCTCTAAATTTGCTATACATTGGGAAATAATCAATGAATAAATCCGTGAGCCACATCATATTTTTACCCCAAGCTAAAAGAATACTCATGATCGTAGCGGCAACAAGCCACCATTTATATTTTCCTTTTACGAAGAACATTCCTAAGAAAAATAATAAAATCACAACTGCTCCTTGATAGGCTGGTCCACTTGTGAAGGGCTGATCGCCCCAATAAGTCGAAATATAATTTATCGCCTGAGAAAAATATTGATATTCTTCTTGACTTGACGCTTTATTTAAAGATTCCTTTAAATTTTCTTTATACGTATCAGGTTCAGCGCTTCCACCACCCATAAAATTGGGGATAAAAAGGTTTAAAGTTTCTAATTTCCCGTAACTCCAATGCGTGATATAATCTTTGTCTAAACCATTTTGATTTTTACCTTCAATCAAAGAAATATCATTCTTACCACGTGTGGAAAGTTCCCCATATTCATAAGAAGTAATGGCACCCGTTGCGTTCATTCCTAAACCTAAAATCACAGCAAATAAGGCCAATAAGCTGGAAATTACAAAAGATTTAATTTCACCTATCTTAAAGCTTTCAATTCCTTCGATAATAACATAGACAATCAATCCTAAACCTAAATAATAAGTCATCTGTGGGTGATTCGCCACCAGCTCAAGTGCCATAAAGAAGGCGGTCATTAAGAAACCTAAAATATATTTCTTTCTATATAAAAGTAGCACACCTGCCGTGAGCGGTGCAAAGTAAGCTATCGCATGAACCTTTGAATTGTGCCCAGCCTCATAAAGCTGAAAGAAATAAGTTCCCATTGCGAATAGACAGGAGCCCAGAAAAGCATATTTCCAATTACGAAATAAGACCATTCCAAGAATAAAAAAGCCTGCAAACATGATGAACATATAGTCCGCAGGTCGAGGTAAGAAACGTATGGTTTCATCTAATTTTTTAATCCAATGATTGGGATACTGTGCTCCTGTTTGATAAGTTGGCATCCCACCAAACATGGCATCAGACCAATAAGTTTGTTCACCGGTAGCTTGTTTGTGCTCTACCATTTCTTGCGCACTTCCTTTGTAGTTGATGATATCTGGCTGAGAGATAGATTTATTTCCGCTGATTACAGGCGAGTTATACACCAATGATATTACAACGAAAACCAGCAATGCCAGCCCCGAGAATATTAAGTTTTGATTGAAGTTTTTCATATAAAAAAATAACTTTGACAAAGTTCTAAATTAATAAAACTCTGCCAAAGTTAATGGTTTAAATCGTTCTATATAGATGTAAAATTAATTTACATCCGAATTACGTGGATCTTTAATTTCCTCGAAGTCGATGGTTTCGGCATCTTGCACATCTACCCTAGGTTTTTCGACGTCTTTACTCTTAAAAATCCTTACCTCCTTTTCATTTTGCCTTTTCTGTGGAGATGGCATGATTAAACTGCGCACCCAACTAAAAATAAAATAGGCAAGAAAAAAGAATAGTAAAAATTTAAAAAACGCACCCATTCCTATTAGTTAATAGTGGTTGTAGATTTAGTTTCAGAAGAAAAATTCATTTTCTGTCCTTGGAATTCTTGCGTCATTCTGATGGTTTCATTCTTTTTCATTTCTGCATTTTTAACCCAACCAGATTTAACATCAATCTTAACATCACCGTTCACTTTACCTTCTAAACTTTGGAAAAGTTTCATTCCGCTTCCATTTGGGTCAGTTTTAGAATCATTTCCGCTACTAGTTCCGCTGATTTTGATGGTTGCAACACCGTCCTTAATTCCTTCGAAAGTATAGTTCACATTTGAGCTAGCATTCCCTTCGGACTCATTTCTTGACCAAGTATCACCTGGTTTTACTTTTTTCTTTGGGTAATATGCCATAGACTCTTCAAACTGCTGCTGCATAGCTTCGTCACTTAGTGCTGCAGCTAAGAAGGAATCAAGTCCTTTTAATTCATCTTCGCTCAAACCTGCTTTCATAGCATTTTTCACATTCTGTCTTACCTTATATAGGTTGGTAATATTCTGTACTTTTCCGCTTTTACTCACTTCCATTTGGAAAGTGTTCCCTACAACAGCTTTATTAAATTTCCATCTTTGCTTTGCTTCTTCATTGGTTGGTTCAGCAGAATTCGTATCAAATCCCAATTTCTCCTTACCATCTGTCATACTTTCTGCAAACTGCTTATATGTCACATCCAAAATAAAAACACTGTCTCTTATTTCCTTCACTTCATAAGCAACGGCTGTAGAAGATTCTTGTGTTATCGTTTGGCTTTGCTTTCCATCAGATTGTGAATTGGTAGCTGTGGTCTTAATTTTAAAAGGATATTCTTGACCTTTCTTAAGATTTAATTCAAACTTATAAGTCCCATCTTTCTCTGGTTTGATAGCAGCAACTTCAGAGTTATCCTGCTTCTCAACTTCAGAGTTATCGCTAACAGGCGCAACATAAACAACCGTATCTCCAGTTTCATTTACAACCAACTCCTCACCTTGTTCATTTGTTCCTACAACGGCTGGTTTTTCTTGTTTTTTACACGATGCTACCACTACTACTAGTGATAACATTATAAATATTCTATTCATTAAAAATAATTTTGTGCAATTTAATTAATATCGCATTAGTATGGAAACAATAGGCAAATCATTTGCCAAGCTTTATCGTTTTTCTAATTAATTCCTCTGATTCAGCTAATATTTTGAATATTTTTTTTAACGTCTCTTTCTATAAAGTTCTTTTCAAATTTTGAGTTGAATTCAAAAGAAAAAACCGTCCCAAAAACGAGACGGTTTCTTCATAAAATCTATACGTATTTGACTACGATAGGAACTATTATTTCACTTCTTCAAAGTCTACATCTTCTACATCACTGTCTCCACTGTCGTCAGAAGATGATTGCCCTGCATTTGGAGCTCCTTGTGCTCCAGCTGCTCCACCATCGTTCATAGCGGCATACATTTCTTCTGAAGCTGCATTCCATGCATTGTTGATTTTCTCCATAGCTGCATCAATTGCATCTAATTCTTGACCTTCGTGAGCAGTTTTTAATTCTGCTAAAGCATCTTCGATTGGTTTTTTCTTATCGTCACCGATCTTATCACCATATTCTTTTAATTGCTTTTCAGTTTGGAAGATCATACTGTCAGCTGCGTTCATTTTTTCAACTTTCTCTTTAGCCTTAGCATCTTGAGCTGCATTTTCTTCAGCTTCTTTCTTCATTCTTTCGATTTCTTCTTCAGATAATCCAGAAGAAGCTTCAATCTTAATAGACTGCTCTTTTCCTGTTCCTTTATCTTTAGCCGAAACATGCATAATTCCGTTCGCATCGATATCGAAAGTTACTTCAATCTGAGGAACCCCTCTTGGCGCTGGTGGGATGTCAACTAAGTCAAAACGACCGATTTCTTTGTTTTGAGCAAACATCGGACGCTCACCTTGACCAACTCTAATCGTAACTGCAGGCTGGTTATCAGCTGCCGTTGAGAATGTCTCAGATTTCTTAGTTGGAATCGTAGTATTAGCCTCAATTAATTTTGTAAACACTCCTCCCATTGTTTCAATACCTAATGAAAGTGGTGTTACGTCTAATAATAATACATCTTTTACTTCACCTGTCAATACTCCACCTTGAATAGCTGCGCCTACTGCTACAACCTCATCTGGGTTAACTCCTTTAGAAGGTTTTTGTCCAAAGAACTTCTCTACTTCTTCTTGAATTTTAGGGATACGTGTAGATCCACCTACCAAGATTACCTCATCAATATCAGATGCTTTTAATTTTGCATCATCTAAAGCTTTTTGACATGGTTGCATTGAACGCTTCACTAAATCTTCGGTCATTTGATCGAATTTAGCTCTGGTTAATGTTTTCACTAAGTGCTTAGGTCCTGTTGCCGTAGCTGTAATATAAGGCAAGTTGATTTCTGTTGATTGAGAAGATGATAATTCAATTTTAGCTTTCTCTGCAGCTTCTTTTAAACGCTGTAGTGCAATAGAATCTTTTCTTAAATCAAAGTCTTCTTCTTTTTGGAACTCATCTGCCAACCAATCGATAATTTGATTATCAAAGTCATCACCACCTAAATGTGTATCACCATGTGTAGATAATACTTCGAATACACCGTCACCTAATTCTAAGATAGAAATATCGAATGTACCTCCACCTAAGTCATAAACAGCAACCTTTTTATCTTCTGTTTGCTTATCTAGTCCATAAGCCAAAGCAGCAGCCGTTGGCTCATTAATAATTCTTTCTACTTTAAGACCAGCAATTTCACCTGCCTCCTTAGTAGCTTGACGCTGAGCATCATCAAAATAAGCAGGAACTGTAATTACCGCCCTACTTACTGTGGTACCTAAATAATCTTCAGCAGTTTTCTTCATTTTTTGAAGAATCATAGCAGAGATTTCTTGAGGTGTATACTCTCTATCGTCAATCTTTACTTTTGTAGTTCCACCCGCACCTTTAACCACCTTATAAGCAACTGAATTAATATCTTCTTCGTTTTGCTCGAAGTTTTCACCGATAAAACGTTTTATTGAATAAATCGTTTTCTCTGGGTTTGTTACTGCTTGTCTTTTTGCAGGATCACCTACTTTTCTTTCACCGTTTTCAACAAAGGCTACTACCGATGGTGTTGTTCTTTTTCCCTCAGCATTAGGGATTACTGTCGGGTCGTTACCCTCCATTACTGCAACACACGAGTTAGTAGTTCCTAAGTCAATACCTATAATCTTACTCATATCTTAATATTTTATTTTCTAATTTTTAAGTTAATTTTCCACATAAAAGACAAAAGATATACCAATCCCATTTTTATGCCTTTTGGCAGTGAATTCTGTCATATTGTCGCAAAAAATTTATTTTATCCTATAGATAAGCTGTAATTTAGATGCTTACAAGTCAATTATGTCGTTTATCAATCTGTCAAAATTTTTATTTTTAATATTTATTTTGTGTTATGAAAAACACAAACTTTTCTATTTCATCCGAATAGACAAACTCTAAGCCGACTCAGAATTAATATTATCAATCAAAAATCTATTACATTTACAATAAATTGATATTCATGCCAGAGAAACAAGTCATAAAACCACTTTTAACACGTCAATTATTTACTATTGCTAGTATTTTGTTGTTAGCTGTTTTAATTTTCACTCCTCTCATACCCTATATTTCAGGGATATTTGGCGCGATAATTATGTATGTGCTAACGTCGGGTTGGATGAGAAAACTTACCGATAATGGTTGGAAAAGATCTTTATCAGCAAGCCTACTTATCGTTCTTACTATTTTCACGGTTTTAATACCGATTGCATTAATCATTTTTCTTTTAACCAACCGCGTTAAAGACGTGATGGAGAATTCAGAGAAGTATTCCTACATGCTTAGGTCTACGATTGCAAGAGTTGAAAATTATGTTGGCTATAATATCACGGGGAGTTTTCAGGGTGAGAATTTGGAAGATTTAATCACAAAATTCGTGGAAGGTGCTGCGGGTAGCACTTTAGACATTACCATCATCATCGGTCTAATGTACTTTTGTCTTTATTATATGTTGATTAACTTCGATGTTATAAAAGAGAGAATTCGACATTATATTCCTTTGAGTGACAAAAACTTTGAGCGAGTAAGTACAGATTCTAAGGAAATGATAAAATCTAATGCCATCGCTATTCCTTTGGTTGCTTTACTACAAGGATTTGTGGCCCTCATTGGGTTTTATATTTTTGGTGCACCTAATCCTTGGTTTTGGTTTGCAGTTACTACCATTGGGTCTATGATTCCCTTTGTTGGAACAGCCATTGGTATGGTTCCTATTGTTATCATTCTTTATGCTCAGGGGCAAACTTTCGAGGCCATTGGTTTAGGCGTATATGGTGTTGTAATAGTTGGACTGACAGATAACTTATTTAGAATGGTGGTACAACAAAGATTGGCAGAAATTCATCCGCTAATCACTTTATTTGGCGTGGTGATAGGAATTCCTTTATTTGGATTTTTGGGGTTGATCTTTGGACCTTTGATGGTAAGTTTATTTCTCTTATTAATTAAGATTTACAAAGAAGAATACTATTGATTGGTTAGAATAGAGAATTTAGAGATTAAATTTATTCCATCTAATTCATTGTAAGATTAATTTAGCTGATGATTATAGTTTAATATAAATTGATTACAAAATAATCCTGGTTTCTGAAATTAAATAAAGTGAAAACTATCTATCCTTTGTCAGTTCAGCAATTTTCGATAATTTTAAAACTTTAAATCAAACCATGGATATTAAATTCAATCAAAGAGAAGACTATAACAAATTATCTGTTAGCGCTTTAAACAAAAAATTAAGTAAAATTAAATTAGGTGGTGGCGAAAAGCGCATCGAGAAACATAAAGCAAAAGGAAAGATGACGGCTCGCGAGCGAGTTGATTATCTATTTGACAAAAATTCTCGTTCCATTGAAATCGGGTCTTTTGCAGGATATGACATGTACGAAGAGCATGGTGGTTGCCCAGCAGGTGGCGTTATCGTTAAAATCGGTTATATTTCTGGTAAGCAATGTATTGTAGTTGCCAACGATGCTACCGTAAAAGCTGGTGCATGGTTTCCAATCACAGGTAAAAAGAACTTACGCGCCCAAGAAATCGCCATGGAAAATAATTTACCGATTATTTATTTAGTAGATAGTGCTGGTGTTTACCTTCCAATGCAAGATGAAATTTTTCCAGATAAAGAGCATTTCGGAAGAATCTTTAGAAATAATGCAATTATGAGTTCTAAAGGGATTACTCAAATTGCTGCAATTATGGGAAGCTGCGTTGCTGGTGGGGCTTATTTACCAATCATGAGCGACGAGGCACTCATCGTAAAGGAAACAGGTACGATTTTCTTAGCAGGACCCTATTTAGTAAAAGCTGCTATCGGCGAAAATGTAGATGCTCAAACATTGGGTGGTGCAGAATCTCAAAGTGATATTTCTGGTGTAACGGATTATAAAGCCGAAAATGACAAAGATGCTTTAGATAAAATCAAATCAATTGTTGGTAAAATTGGTGATTTCGATAAAGCTGGATTTAACAGAGCTGAGGTTCAAAAACCTAAGCGCAAATTATCTGACATTTATGGCATCTTACCCGAAAGTAGAACCGATCAATATGACATGCATGACATGATTGATGCTTTGATTGATGCCAACTCTTTTGATGAGTATAAGGCAGATTACGGTCAAACTATCATTTGTGGTTATGCACGTGTAGAAGGTTGGGCTGTAGGAATTGTGGCTAACCAAAGAAAGGTAGTGAAATCTAAACAGGGTGAAATGCAGTTTGGTGGAGTTATTTATTCAGACTCAGCTGATAAAGCGACTCGATTTATAGCGAATTGTAATCAGAAAAAAATTCCTTTAATTTTCTTAACAGATGTTACTGGATTTATGGTGGGCTCTAAATCAGAGCACGGAGGAATCATTAAAGATGGTGCAAAAATGGTGAATGCTGTTTCTAACTCTGTCGTTCCTAAATTCTCTGTGATTGTAGGAAATTCATACGGAGCAGGAAATTATGCCATGTGTGGAAAAGCTTATGATCCAAGATTAATCTTTGCTTGGCCTTCAGCGAAAATTGCGGTAATGGGTGGTGAGCAAGCTGCTAAAGTTTTATTATCTATCGAAGAAGCATCTGCAAGAGAAGAGCTTTCGGCGGAAGACAAACAAGCTTTATTAGATAAAATCACGGATAGATACAACAAACAAACCACACCAGAATATGCCGCTGCCAGACTTTGGGTAGATGAAATAATAGATCCAATCGAAACCAGAAAATGGATTTCTATGGGTATTGAAGCTGCGAACCACGCTCCTATTGAGAAAGATTTTAATATGGGGGTTTTGCAGGTTTAAAGTGACGTTGAAATGATTTTCGGAATATCATGAATAAAAACATTTATGGGTGTTTGGATTAAGAAAATTATACCTGCTAGATCACACTCTGATGGATAAATGATAGATATTACATCCAATAATCTTATCAAAACACAGCTTATTTAAAGAATTTAAGCTGTGTTTTTTATTTAGAAGACTTCTGAAATTAAACTTAAATAAACCTCAGCTCTAATTCAGTTAGAAATAAATTACCTATTTTTAAGCAATTTTAAAATTAATATGAATGAATAAATTTATTTTCCTCACGGCTGTGTTCCTGGGATTCAACTTGGCCTCGGCGCAAGAAAAAATTGAGTTTCAAAAACCTTCGCAAGAAATTCTAGAACTAGCTGATTTTGAACGCGCTCCTTCAGTCTACATGACACAAGATAAGGAATGGGTTGTTTATACTTATAGAAATACGTATAAAACGCTGCAAGATTTAAGTCAAGATGAAATGAAATTAGGTGGATTAAGATTTAATCCAAACACGCATATTAGGAGTACAATAACCTACATCAATAATCTAAAGGTTCAAAAATTTGGAACCAATAAAATTACTGAAGTAAGTGGTTTACCACAAAATCCTCAAATTGGGTATTTAGGCTTCTCTCCAAACGAAAAAACTTTAGCTTTTACGCATACAACTACCAATGATTTAGAATTATGGTATGTCGACTTAAGCACGGCTAAAGCGCAAAGAGTTGCTACGGGATTAAACGCTGTAGGTGGTAGACCATACGAATGGTTACCTAACAGTCAGGAGTTATTGGTTTCTTTTTTACCTGCCAATGTTCCAGCATTTATTGATAAATCTACACAAATGCCAACTGGCCCAACAGTTTCTACAGGAGACGGAAGTGTTTCTCAGACGAGAACTTATCAAGATTTATTGACGGATGCACAGGACGAAGAAAATTTCAAAAACGCGATTCGCTCAAGTTTAGATATTGTTGCATTAGATGGTCAGAAAAGAAATTTCTTAAAAGCTGATTTATATACTTCAAATTCTATTTCGCCTGACGGAAATTTTGTTTTAATTGATGTTTTAAAAGAGCCTTTCTCTTACTTAGTTCCTTATTCACGATTTGCTAGCACAACGAGTGTGTATGACATGAATGGAAAATTAGTTAAGGTAATCGACGAAGCACCTCTAGATGAAATTAGACCTAAAGGTTTCTCTTCTACTAAAAAAGGGAAAAGAGGAATTCGTTGGAGAAGCGATAAAGCTGCAGAATTATATTATGTAGAAGCTTTGGATGATGGAGATGCAAGCAAGGAAGTTGAGTATAGAGACCAGGTTTATGTCTGGACGGCTCCATTTAACCAAGCTGCGAAACCATTCATTAAAACTAAATTAAGATATGGTGGAATTGAGTGGGGAAACAAAGATGTCGCTATGATTTATGATCATTGGTATGACACCAGAACCTTAAGAACTACTGCCTTTAATCCACAAACTGGTAAAGAGATTAAATTAATTTCTGAGCGTAATTTTCAAGATAAATATGCTGATCCAGGTAACTACTACACAACCAAAAATGAGTTTGGGAAGTCTGTAATGTATATTAAAAATAACAAAGGATATTTGTTTGGTGATGGATTCACAAAGGATGGTCAGTTTCCTTTTATAGATGAGTTTGATTTTAAAACTTTTAAACCAAAACGTATCTATACATCTGACAAAAAAAATCAAATCGAGAGTTTATTTACATTCATTGATGTAGATAAAAAACAAGTTTTAACTCAAGTAGAAACGCCAAGTCAATACCCGAATTACTTTAGCTTAAATTTAAAAAACAAAAAATCTAAGCCGATTACTAACTTCGAAAATCCATTTAAATCGATTGAGAATGTGAAGAAGGAAGTAATTCACTACAAGAGAGCTGATGGGGTTGATTTAAGTGGAGTTTTATATTTACCTGCTGACTATGATGAAAAGTCAGGTGAGAAATTACCTTTATTGGTATGGGCATATCCAACGGAATACAAGGATAAAAGCACGGCTGGACAAAACACCAACAATCCTAATGCGTTTACCTATCCATATTATGGAAGTTTTGTTTATTGGGTGACGAAAGGTTATGCTGTATTAGACGATGCTTCTTTCCCGATTGTAGGAGAAGGAGAAACTGAGCCGAATGATACATTTATCGAGCAATTATTAGCCAATGGAAAAGCAGCTATTAAAGCTTTAGATGATAGAGGAATTATAGATAAGGAAAGAGTTGCCGTAGGTGGACATTCATATGGAGCATTTATGACAGCTAACTTATTGACGCATGGTGACGACTTTAAATGTGGAATTGCGAGAAGTGGAGCTTATAATAGAACACTTACGCCGTTTGGATTCCAATCTGAGCAAAGAAACTATTGGGATGATCCAAAAATCTACAACACGATGTCACCTTTTATGAATGCTGACAAAATGAAAAAACCAATGTTATTGGTTCACGGTGAGGCAGATAATAATCCAGGAACGTTTACACTACAAACAGAGCGTTATTTCCAAGCTTTGAAAAACTTAGGAGCACCCGTTAGAATGGTGATTTTACCTAAAGAAAGCCATGGCTATGCAGCTAAAGAAAACATATTGCACTTATTATGGGAGCAAGATCAATTCTTAGAAAAATGTTT
>CAZKJO010000053.1:0-11961 GCA_964553105.1 uncultured Weeksellaceae bacterium
TTTAAATCAATCCTTGTTCATCGAAATAAAGTATGATAGCTTTTTTCATTAGCAATGCTTGTTCGTTTGATTTAAGCTCCGGCAATTCAGAGATCAACTCAAACTGAGGCCAACCATCAGCATCCTTCCCATCAAACCTATAGTAGCCATAAGGCTCGAGAAGACGACAAACGGCGATGTGCATTAAGTTCACCTTTTCGTCTTTTTTGAACCTCGCTTGACCTTTCCCTAATTCTTGAACCCCTATTAAAAACAAAATACCGTCTAAATCTATGTTTTCTCCATCGGTGAAGTTAACCTTAAAAAATTCCAAGATCTTATCCCACTTTTCTATTTCTGTCATTTTATTTAAATCTTTATTAAAAACAAAAGGCTTCGGGTTTTACACCGAAGCCTTTTACAAATATAATTATAAATTCTAATTCTTACGTAGAATTTCTACTCGTCTGTTGATCTCGTGACACTCTTCTGTATCTTCATTACAGATTGGGAATCTCTCACCCATTCCGCGTACCTGAAGTTTGCTAGCATCAACACCCTCTTTAATTAAGGCATCCGCTACAGCTTGTGCACGTCTCTGAGATAACTTGTCGTTATAAGCATCAGCACCTCTCACGTCGGTATGACCATCTACATAGTAGAATCCATCCGTAGCTTTAATCTCAGCAGCTGCCTCTTCAATAGAACCATACTCGCTCATCTTAATCGTGAAGCTATCAAACTCGAACAATACATCTTCGAATACAATTTGCTTAGGAGCTTCTGGTTCTGGCTCTTCGATTACTCTAATCGGAGGAGGACAACCGTCGTACTCAATTAAACCTGGTGTATCTGGACACTCATCAACATCGTCTAGGATACCATCACCATCTCTATCTTTATAAGGACAACCATTGTTCTCGATTGGACCTGGCTCTAATGGACATTCATCTTCGTGATCTGGTAAACCATCACCATCTGTATCAGGACAACCATTAAATTTGGCTAAACCTGGTGTGTCTGGACATTCATCTTCTCTATCAGGAATACCATCACCATCGCGGTCTAATTTTCCAAATCTAAATACCAAACCTGCTGAATGTTGAAAAAAGTCGATGTTATCACCTTCTTTTCCTCTCATGTGGTAGTATTCACTCATAATATTAGCACCAAACTTCTCGGCGAACCAAAAGTTGATACCTAATCCTCCTGTCATAGCAAAGTGATCGCTTCCTGCAATCGCTCCATTACTAATAGGATGACCTTGTTGGTCTACAACATTTGTAAACTCCATATCTTGATAGTCTAAGTGATGAATACCAGCACCCACACGTAAATATGGATCAAACCATGAGGTTGGATTTAAAATGTATCCATTCGCTAAACGGTAACGCAAACCTAAAGTTCCGTTTACCATAAACTCATTTTCTACATTTAAACGCTTATTATCAATTTGACCTAAATTGGCCGAGACATCCATATCAAAGGATCTGTTCAAACCTTTAACAATTGTAAGTTTCGCTGGGAAGGGAACAACACTATAGTCATCGAAATCAAAAAAACCATCACCAAATCCTCTTGCGGAGGTATGATCGGTTGCAAACATACTAATGCCTATTTGCCAATCATAGTGGTTACTAATGGGCTGAACTTGAATCTCGTCTTCGTTAACCTCTTGTGCATGTACTCCAGCGCTTATCAAAAGAAATAAAAGTAATAGCTGGTTGAATTTTTTCATAAAATCAATTTATTAAAGAAATAAAGATATAATATTTTTTATAATTGGAGTGAATTAATGTGCATTTTTTAAATCTGAGATCACCTGCGTAGGATTTTCATTAGCAAAAACAGCGCTACCTGCCACCAATGCATCTGCTCCACAAGCGATTAATTTACTTGCATTTTCCACATTAACACCACCATCAATTTCAATTAAAGTTGAAGCATTTTTTTGAATTATTAAATTCTTCGCTTTTTCTATTTTAGCGTAAGTGTTTTCAATAAATTTTTGTCCGCCAAACCCAGGATTTACCGACATGATTAATAATAAATCAATATCCTGTATCACCTCTTCCACCGCAGAAATTGGTGTATGAGGATTTAATGCCACTCCCGCTTTCATTCCTAAGCTTTTGATCACCTGAATCGAACGATGCAAGTGCGTACTTGCCTCCGCATGAATCGTTAGATAATCAGCGCCCAGCTTTTGAAACTCCTCAAAGTATCTCTCTGGATCAACAATCATTAAATGTACATCTAATGGTTTTTGAGCTAAAGATTGAATCGATTTCATGACCGGCATACCATAAGATATGTTTGGAACAAAAACGCCATCCATAATATCCAAGTGAAACCAGTCTGCCTGACTTTGATTAACTAAATCTATATCCTTTGCCAAATGCAAAAAATCAGCAGCTAATACCGAAGGTGAAATCAATGCCATACCAAAAATTTGGTCGCTAAAATACTATTAATTGTGCAATTAATCAGAATTAAAATTAAAATTTAGCATTCTAGCCACAACATATATTAAGGTATATAGATTTTAAAAACTATGCTTTTTTTTGAGAATAAATAATTCTTAAAATTAAGTAGGCTAAAAATTTATGTTTTATAAATATTGCTTTACTTTTGCACAAACCAAAAAAATGGAACAAACAGCATTATTATTTTCTACGCGCCAAAGTAAAGTTTTAGCAGAGAATATTGCTTCCCATTACGGACAGCGTTTGGGGAAAATCGAGTTTCAAGAGTTCAGTGATGGGGAATACCAGCCTTCTTTTGAACAATCTGTGAGAGGTGCTCGTGTATTTTTAATCGGATCTACCTTCACACCCGACATCAATCTAATGGAAATGTTGTTGATGTGTGATGCCGCCAAAAGAGCCTCGGCTAAGAATATTACAGCTGTTATACCCTACTATGGTTATGCAAGACAAGATCGTAAAGATAATCCCAGAGTTCCTATTGGAGCTAAGTTGGTCGCTAACTTATTAACTGCGGCAGGAGCAACAAGGATTATGACGATGGACTTACACGCAGATCAAATTCAAGGTTTCTTTGAAATTCCCGTAGACCATTTATTTGCTTCAACCATTTTTGTAGATCATATTAATGGTTTGAATTTAGAAAATATTACCATGGCATCTCCAGATATGGGTGGAGCAAAACGCGCCAATGCCTATGCCAAGCATTTCAAAACAGATATCGTTATCTGTTACAAAGAAAGAAAAGAGGCCAATAAAGTGGCTCGCATGATGTTGATCGGTGATGTAAAAGATAGAGATGTTATTCTAGTAGATGATATGGTAGACACTGCCGGAACTATTACACAAGCAGCCGATTTAATGATGCAAAAAGGAGCTAAAAGCGTAAGAGCTATGGCGACGCATGCGGTATTATCAGGAAATGCCTACGAAAGAATTGAGAATTCTGCTCTAGAAGAATTAATCATAACTGATTCAATTCCACTTAAAAGAAATGATATTTCTAAAATAAAAGTTGTATCTTGCGCCCCACTTTTCGCTGAAGTAATGCACTTGGTACATAGCAAAGAATCTATCAGTAACAAGTTTGTAATCTAAGCAGATAGAAGTGAAAGATTGATTTTCAATCTTAATTTAAATTAAACATTATTAAATATTATATAAATGAAATCATTAACGATTCAAGGACAAAAAAGAGAAAGCGTGGGCAAGAACAATACCAAGGCTTTACGTAATGCTGATCAAGTTCCTTGTGTTGTTTACGGTGGCGCTGAACCAATTCATTTTTCTACGGACGAACGTTCGTTCAAAGATTTGGTTTACACCTCGGAAGCACACACGGTAGTATTGGAGCTAGACGGAGGCGACGCCATCTCATGTATTTTAAAAGACATTCAGTTTCACCCAGTAACTGACAAAATCTTACACGCAGACTTCTACAGATATACAGAAGATGCTAAGATTACGATGAACATTCCAGTTAATTTAGTTGGACGTGCTCGTGGTGTAGTTGCCGGTGGTGTTTTACGTCAGAATGTTAGAAAATTAAGAGTAAGAGCTTTACCATCTAACTTACCAGACGAAATCGTAATCGACATTACGTCTATGCGTATTGGTCACAAGAAATATATCAAGGATTTAAGAACTGACGAATATGATTTAATCCACCCAGACAACCAAGTTGTTTGTATGATTAAAACTGCTCGTACGGCTATCGTTGATCTTGATGACGAAGATGAAGACGAAGAAGTTGAAGGAGAAGAAGGAGCAGCTGAAGGTGCAGAAAATGCAGCTGAAGAAAATGCAGAAGATTAATTCTTTCTTCTTAAAGAGTTATAAAAAAGCTATCTTTTCAGATAGCTTTTTTTATGATAAATTGAGTACCTAAACAACCTGCTATTTAAGTAGAAAGTATTTTTTCTTATTTTTATAGCATCAACCCTACTAAAAACCTAAGCATTGAAATTATATCAATCCTTTTTTAAGAGATTACTAGATTTTTGTGCAGCCTTGTTGGGCTTCCTTGTCTTATCTCCTATTTTTATTCTCATCACTCTATTCCTTGGTATAGCCAACCAAGGCAAACCATTTTTCTTTCAAACTCGCCCAGGAAAAGACGAAAAACTTTTTGATATCATCAAATTCAAAACTATGAATGATAGAAAAGATGCAGAAGGAAACTTATTACCAGACGCAGAACGATTAACTAAAGTAGGTCAATTTGTTAGAAAAACTTCTTTAGATGAGATTCCTCAATTGCTTAATGTAATCAAAGGCGATATGAGTTTAATTGGACCTCGTCCCCTGCTACCCGAATACCTAGCACTGTATAATACAACACAAAAACGTCGTCATGAAGTTAGGCCAGGTATTACAGGTTGGGCTCAAGTAAATGGCCGCAATGCTATTTCATGGGAACAAAAATTTGACTATGACGTGTGGTATGTTGAAAATATTACTTTTTTATTAGACATTAAAATATTATTTTTAACAATCAAAAAGGTTTTTGTGTCCGAGGGAATTAGCTCAGATACATCTGTAACCATGGATAAATTTAGAGGTTCATCATGATAATTTACGGAGCTAGCGGACATGGTAAGGTCATTCATGACATTCTGAAGTCACAAGGGATTTCAGAGGAAATACTATTTGTTGATGATGCAGACAAAGGCGAAAACTTTTATGGTTGTCAACTTCTTAAACCACACGAAGCAAACTTCGCTGAACACAAGGTGCTTATTGGCATTGGTAACAATCTAATTAGAAAAAAGATCTCCATTAATTATTCACATTATGCTCTTGGAATTCACCCAAGCAGTGTGATTTCTCCAAGTGTTAAAATAGAAGAAGGCAGTGTTGTAATGCCTAATGTCAGCATAAATGCAGACACAAAGATTGGAAAACATTGTATTTTAAATACAGCATGTAGCATAGATCACGATTGTGTTTTAGAAGACTTTGTTCACATTTCTCCTAATGCTTCACTGGCTGGAAATGTTAAAGTTGGAGAAGGAACACACATTGGAATTGGTGCTAGTGTAATTCAAGGCATAAAAATTGGTAAATTTGCCACCGTCGGAGCGGGCAGTGTTGTGATACATGATGTACCCGACGGCGCTACCGTAGTTGGTTCGCCAGCTAAAATGATTAAAACCCTAACGCTATGAATTCAAAAATATGGCTTTCGTCGCCACATATGGGCGGAACTGAGCAAAAGTATGTTCAAGATGCATTCGATGAAAATTGGATTGCTCCTTTAGGACCGAATGTAACTTTATTCGAAGAAAAGATTCAATCTTTTCTTGATCAAGATATCCAAGTAGCTGCCCTAAGCTCTGGGACAGCAGCCTTACATTTAGCCTTGATTTTATTAGGCGTTGAAAGAGACGACGAAGTAATTTGTCAGAGTATGACGTTTAGTGCTTCTGCAAACCCTATTAAATATTTAGGTGCTACACCCGTGTTTGTGGACAGTGAAGAAACCACTTGGAATATAGATCCTAACGCCTTAGAAGAAGCCATAAAAGACAGAATTCAAAAAGGTAAAAAACCAAAAGCAATTGTTGCCGTACATTTATATGGAATGCCTTATCAGCATGATGCTCTGAAAAGTATTGCTGATAAATACGAAATTCCAATAGTGGAGGATAGTGCTGAAGCTCTAGGTAGTACCTATAAAGGACAGAAATGTGGTACTTTAGGTGATATTTCTATTTTAAGTTTTAATGGAAATAAAATCATAACTACTTCAGGCGGAGGAGCTCTAATTACAAAAACTCAAGAATTAAAAGATAAGGCTGTCTTTTTAGCAACTCAGGCGAGAGACAATGCTCCACATTACCAACATAGTCATGTGGGATATAATTATAGATTGAGTAATGTTTCTGCCGGTATCGGTTGTGGACAAATGGAAGTTTTATCCGATCGTGTGAATCAGAGAAGAAAGCATCAGGAGTTTTATACTGATCTTTTTCAAGATCATGCAGAAATTAAAGTGATGCAAGAGCCTACTAAGGATTATCATTCTAACTTCTGGCTGAGTGCATTGACATTTGAAGGCACAAATGGATATGAGAATAGAGAAGCATTAAGAACTTCTTTAAATGATAAATACAATATAGAAACTCGTCCTTTGTGGAAGCCTATGCATTTACAACCTATCTTTGCGGATGCACCTTATTACGGAGCTAAGGTTTCAGAAGATTTATTTAATAAAGGTTTATGTTTACCTTCTGGGTCTAATCTAACAGAAGAAGAATTAAGCAGAATAAAACAAGCCTTTCAAGAATTGGTATAGATGATGAATTTTAAAGTCAAAGATTCTGGACTACTAGCCAAATTAGCTGAGAAGCTACACGCTATCAATCACCTACCAAGATGGGCTATCTTATCTATAGATATAGGCATCGTAATATTCTCTTTATTAGTTACTTACTTCCTCATGAATATCTGGGGAATAAAAGAATTTGGTTCATTCAATACCTATATAACTTTTGGTTTATTGGTGGGTGTTGTAGTATTCTACTTATACGCTTTCAAAGTTTCTTCGGGAATTGTTAGACATTCGAGTATACGTGATATTATTAAGATATCGCTGGCAACCTTCAGTGCGCTAATCACGATTCTGATCATAAATTATGCTTATTATTTCTCTATAGGTCAGGATATGATTCCTGAAAAGAAATTGGTATTTGATCCACCTCTCTTCTTTTTCATACTCTTAGCCTTTTTGATGCTATCCTTATTTAGATTTTATGTAAAGCTTGCTTTCTTAATGTTCTTAAAATTTAAAGATGATAAGGCTTTAAAAGAAGTTATGGTCTATGGCACAGACGATAGCGCTGTGGCTATCGGTAATGTTTTAAATGAAACCATAAGCAATGGATTTAATGTGATTGGTTTTATTTCATCGCAAAGAACGCCAAGTAATAGTCGAATTCTAGGTAAAAAGATTTATTCCATTAATAAGATCATTCAAAGTGATTTTATGAATCATAGAATCGACGGAATCGTTTTCCCAGACAAGGACATGCGCGCGGATGAAAACCAAGATTTAATCAATCAACTTATTCAAAAGAAGATTAAACTTTATCATATCCCTTTTCAATCCTTTGAAGAAACTAATGCAATCGAAAGAAAGAATATTCATTCTTTAGAGATTGAGGACTTATTGTACCGAGAGCAAATTTCTATTGAGAATGATGCCATTAGCCAAAGACATTTAGGGAAAAACGTGTTAGTGACGGGGGGAGCAGGTTCTATTGGAAGTGAGATCGTAAGGAAAGTAGCTCAGTTTAAGCCTGCTTTAGTGGTTGTAGTGGATCAAGCTGAAACACCACTAAACGACATTAAGCTAGAAATGGAGAAAAAACATCCAGAGATTAAATTCATTTTCCATCTAGCCAATGTGAGTAATAAGTATAGAATTGAACCTTTATTTAAGAAGTACAACTTTTCTATGGTATATCATGCAGCAGCCTATAAGCATGTGCCTATTGTAGAAGAAAATCCACATGAGGCTATCTATGTCAACATTATGGGAACTCGAATTATCGCAGATTTATCTAATGAATATAAGATCAATCGTTTCGTTATGATTTCCACGGATAAGGCGGTAAACCCTACCAATGTTATGGGAGCTTCTAAACGTGTTGCAGAATTGTATGTTCAATCCCTACAAGAAAAAGAGAATAATACCACCAAATTTATTACGACAAGATTTGGTAATGTATTGGGCTCTAATGGATCTGTAATTCCATTATTTAGAAAACAGATTGAAGCAGGAGGACCTTTAACTTTGACCCATCCTGACATCACGCGTTATTTCATGACCATCCCCGAAGCTTGTGAATTGGTATTACAAGCAGGAACCATGGGACAAGGTGGAGAAATCTATGTTTTTGATATGGGAGAACCTGTAAAAATCTTAGATTTGGCTAAGAAAATGATTAAATTAAGTGGATTAGAACCGGATGTTGATATAGAAATAAAGATCACTGGATTAAGACCTGGAGAGAAGTTATATGAGGAATTACTAAGTGATGCCTCCACTACGCTACCAACTCACCATGAAAAAATTATGCGTGCTAAAGATACAACCATGCCTTATGTTGTCATGGAAAAACAAACCAAAGAAATTGCACGCGCCACGGTTAAGAAAACCAAAAATGAATTAGTACAAATGATTAAAGATTTGGTCCCTGAATATAAAAGTCAGAATTCTGAATTTGAATGCCTTGATGCTAATCCTGAAAAAATTACTTAATTTTGCCACAACCTAGTACACAACTTATGAATAGATTCATATTATTTATACTATTAATATCCTTGATATCATCCTGTCGAACACAAAAAGATGTTTGGTATTTTCAAAATCTAGATCAGGTTATTAATGAAACTCCTGAGATTTACGAGGATCCTAAAATTCAAACAGGTGATGCTTTAAGTATTAATGTAAATACTTTTAATCCTGAGTTATCGCAACCCTTTAATTTGGGAACATCTACTAATACGACACAAGGGGTATCCGAAAATAGTCCAGCGGCCTATGTGGTTAGTAGCAATGGGGAAATTGATATGCCTATGTTAGGTTCAATTAAAGTGATAGGTATGACAAGACAAGAGTTATCGGTTTTTTTACAAGATAAGATTTCACATTATGTGAAAGACCCCATAGTTAATGTTAGGTTTCTTAATTTTAGAGTTACCATGCTAGGTGAGTTTAATAGTCCAGGCGTTGTTCAATCTACTTCAGAAAAACTTAATTTAATGGAGGCAATAGCAAGATCAGGAGACATGAACTTATATGCCATACGTGATTCCGTAATGATTATTAGAACAGTTGATGGAATTAGACAAAAGAAATTTGTTAATTTATTGGATGCAAATACGATCAATTCTGAGTATTATTATCTTAGACAAAATGACATTGTCTATGCTATGCCAACTAAATCTAAAGCTATCGAGTTTAACTCTCGTCCCATTAGAGATGGTTTAACAGTTTTGGGATTTGTATTAACCATTTATGCACTTTTTAAATAACAGATGAGCAACCAAATTCAAAACCCATTTTTAGAGGAATCCTCTCATCAGAGAACCGAAAAACTTAGAAGAAACATTGCTGCCTACGTTAGAAGATGGCCTGTTTTTCTTTTAAGCATACTCTTCTTCCTATTTATGGCTTGGTTATACACTAGGTATCTCACGCCTATTTATCAATCATCAATTGGTGTACTAGTCAAGGATGGTAAACAAAATCCAGGAACTAATATTTTATTACAAGATATTGCATTAACTGGTAATTTGAGTGGGGGAATCTCAAATGATATGCAAATATTAAAATCAATGAGAAACGTTACTCAAGTTGTACGCAATCTTGATTTACATCATAAATATAATCGTGAAGGAAGAATTATTGAAAAAGAAGCCTACGGTCGTGAATTACCTATTTTGCTAAAATCATATGCAGCCGATAGCCTTAGGCCAATTCAACAGCAATTTCAAGTTAAGTATAGTTATCCGAATATAAATTTAGTTACGGCTCAAGGTCAAACTTATTCAACACAGTTAAACAAGCCACTTCTAATTAATAATAATACTTTTGTTTTTGTTAAGAACCCTATTGGTTCTAATGCAAAGAACGATGAATTCAAAGTTACTATCAGTAATCCAATTTCAGTTGCGAGAGGACTTCAAAATAGCATTAATATTAATACGGTTGAAGGTACTACCATAGTAAATTTAACTATGACCTCTATTAATACATTAAAATCAGAAGATATATTACAAGAATTAGTAAATGTTTATAATCAAGAATCTATAAGTGATCAAAACTTAGAATTTGAAAAAACTGAAGAATTTATTGAAGATCGTATTGTTCAGATTAACGAAGAACTAGGAGGCGTTGAAGGAACAAAAGTTTCTTTTAAAGAAGACAATTCAATCGCGAATTTAGAAGCCGAAGCTTCGCAAAGTATAAATATGAAGCCAGGCTTGGAAAGTAGCTTAACTAACATTGAAACTCAATTAAGTTTAGTCCAATCCTATAAAAATCATGTTCAGAATCAAGGCATTGATGAAATTTTACCGTCTGATGTTAGTGATGGCTCTAATGCAACTAATGCTGCAGTAAGTAATTATAATCAGCTTGTGAGTGAAAGAAATAACTTATTAGCTTCTGGGGCAACTGAAGAACACCCCGATGTCAAAAACTTAACAGCAAATATTCAAAGTAGTAAGTCAGCTATACTTTCGAACATAAGTAAAAAAACCTCATCCTTACAAAGTATGAGAAATGATATTTCTAGCCAACTAGGAAAGTTTTCTGCTATTAAAAGTAGTATACCTAAACTAGAAAGAATTAATAGAGAAATTGACAGACAACAACATATTAAAGAAAGTTTGTATCTTTTACTTTTACAAAAAAGAGAAGAGGCAGCTATATCCAAAGCAATTACAGGAGATAAAGCAAAAATATTAAATCCACCTTCAAGCTATGGCCCAGTTGCCCCAGTAAAGTCGAGATATTACTTTGGAGCTTTTGCACTAGGACTTTTACTGCCATTGGCTGTTATTTACACTAAAGAATTACTAAAAAATAAGATTGAAACACGTAGTGACTTAGAGGATCTAGTGAAAGGAGAACCCATTGTTGCTGAACTTCCTAAGATTTCAATGGATAAAGAATTTAAATTGGTAGGTAGTGATTTGAGTGTAATGTCTGAGGCCTTCCGAATCATGCGTACGAATATAGAATTCGTTATGTCTAGGAGGTTATCTGATAACAAAGGAGGTAAAGTTATATTGGTTACTTCAAGCATTAAAGGTGAGGGAAAAACATTTGTTTCAATGAACTATGCTCACGTACTTGGTCAATTAAAAGGTAAAAAAGCCATCATCATTGGAGCGGATATTCGAAATCCTCAGTTGCATCGTTATGATAGATCAAGCAAAAATGCTATTGGATTAACCGAATATTTATATTCAGATGATATCTCAATCGAACAACTTATTCATGTATCAAAAGCAGATAATAAGACTCATATTATTTTCTCTGGTAAAATTCCACCTAATCCTACTGAACTTTTAATGAGTTATAAATTTGATCAATTAGTTGATGAACTTAGACAACTTTATGACTATGTAGTAATAGATAGTGCTCCTTTAGTCTTAGTATCAGACACTTACCATATCAGCAGCGCTGCAGATCTCACCGTGTATGTAACTCGATCTGAGTTTACGCCAAAAGATGTGCTAAAAGTACCTATGGACGCTATTGAAGAAGGCAGATTGAAAAATGTAGTCTTTGCCTTAAATGATATTTCTGCTTCCCATTCAGGTTATGCTTATGGTTATAAATATAATTATGGTTATGGTTATGGTTATGGAACCGTGAATAGACGAAGATCACCTTTAAAAAGATTCTTATCTAGTTTTGGTATAAATTTAAAATAATGAATAGAACAAATACAACCGTTTTAGTAACAGGTGCAGCAGG
>CAZKJO010000054.1:0-6652 GCA_964553105.1 uncultured Weeksellaceae bacterium
ACACCTAGGATAGTGTTACCGGTTAAGCCCATAGAATAGCGTTTCAGACAAATTCCGGTGAAATTTGCACCTAAGATTCCCATCAAAATTCCTGCTAATGAAATAAATGAAGCTATCATTTTAATCTTTTTTAATGTCCATAATCCATGTTATCAATTTTTCCACCCAATAACCTTTTTTGGACAATAGCATAAATGATTGCTAAAATTAGAGCAAGAATACCCCAATATACTGCTACGGATAGTCCATAAGCTGCAGCTGATGTGTTATAAATAGTTAATGGTCCATTTAAGTCATTCGTGGATGGTAGAATAGCCGGGAAAATAGAGGCTAGAGTAGATGTAATTCCACCTACAATTAATAAACTTGAGAATATAAAAGGGTAGAGGTCGCTTTTTGATTTTTTTCTAAAGAATAATCCTATCAACCCTGTAATGTATATCACTGGGAAAACAATCAAATAAGGACGATCTATGAAATTTTCAAAGATATTAGGGTTCACAAATTGCCAAATGAAAAGTGAGGAAATTGTTAGTCCAACCAATGCCATATTTAATCTAAAGACAACTCTTTTTAGTTTTTTATTTATGCTAGAATTAGTTTTAAGAATAATCCAATTGGCACCATGAATTGATAAGGTAATAACAGAGATTATACCAATGATGATTGTAAACCAATCAATTACGCCTGGTGTTTCACTTAGTGGACTAAAGCTGCTGTTCCACAAAGGCAAGAAAAAGAAATGAGCCTCATGTAAGGCTTCACCATCTTGTGTTTCTCCTAAATTAACGCCACGAACTATATTGCCAAGGGCAATCCCGAAGAATAATGCTAGAAGTAAACTAGAAACGCCAAAGGATTTATCCCAAATGGCTTTCCACATTTGAAAAGGAAATTGATTTCTAAATTCTAATCCAATGGCTCTGAATATTATCAGCCATAAAACAATGATTAATGGTAGATAAAAACCACTAAATATGGAAGCATAAAAAGTTGGGAAAGCCATGAATAACAATCCTCCCGCAGCCACTAGCCAAACCTCATTAGAATCCCAAAACAAGCCGGCGGCTTTGGCAACTACTTCTTTATCTTTTTCCTCTTTTGCATGAAATAAATGTATAATTCCTGTTCCGAAATCATAACCATCTAAAACGAAAAATATGGTGAGAACAGCTACTATAATAATATACCAAAAAATCTCCATAATTAATGATTTTGAGTTTTAGGGCCTGCGTAAATAGTTTTACCAACCAATAATAAAAACAATAAGCCAAGTAGCATATACAAGCCTACAAAGCCTAATAATGTGAATAATGTATTACCTGAAGATACGGTTGGCGATATGCCGTCGCTTGTTCGCAATAAGCCGTAGACCAACCAAGGCTGTCTTCCTAGTTCTGCAGTATACCAACCGGTAATATTGGCGATATAAGGAAATGGAACCAAGAACATAATCGTCCACAAAAGAGGTTTCATTTTATAGAGTTTATCTTTCCATAAAAAGAAAGCCGCCAGAACCATTACGCCAATAAAGATGGTACCCAATCCCACCATGATATGATAGGCATAATAAAGTGCAGGAATATTATCTGGAAGCACATCGTCTTCAAACTGATCCATTCCTGGAATTTGCTGGTTCCAGTCTTGATATGTTAAAAAGCTTAATACATTAGGTACAGCGATTTTATTATCCAATTTCTTTTCTACCATGTTGGGCTGCCCGATCAAAACAATCTCAGCACCAGCTTCTTCTGTTTCAAAAATCCCTTCCATTGCCGCAAATGCAGCAGGTTGATATTTTGCCACGTTTTTAGCGTTCCAATCTCCCGTGGGGAAGGCCACCAGAATACTAGAAATTAGTCCGAAAATAACTCCAGTTTTTAAGAATAATTTCCCATGTTCAACATGCTTATTTCTGAGGATGTACAAAGCCCCGATACTCGCTACCACAAAAGCAGAAGTCACCACAGAAGCAAATTGATTGTGTAGGAAAGCTGGTAATAACCATGGATTTGTGAATAATTCTGAAAAATTATTTAATACAAACTTTCCATTATCTAAAATTTCATAACCGACCGGATGTTGCATCCACGCATTGGTAGCGAGAATAAACCAACCACTTAGCCAGGAGCCTAAAAAGACCAAAAATCCTGTGAGTAAATGAAGCCGTTGGCCCATTAATTTTTCGCCAAAAATGAATAATGCTAAAAAAGAAGATTCAAGTACAAACGAAAACATGCCCTCCATGGCGAGCGTTTGTCCGATAATACTTCCCGTGAGCTCGGAGAATTTGGCCCAATTTGTTCCAAATTGAAACTCCATCGGGATTCCGGTTACAACACCCATGGTGAAATTGATGGCAAAAATCTTCATGAAGAACTTTGCTGCATCGTTGTACTTCTCTAAGTTGGTTCGTAAATAATTCCACTTAAAATAAACTACCATCAGAGACAATCCCATGGTGAGCTGTGGAAAAATATAGTGAAAGGTAATAGTGAATGCGAATTGCAGTCTATCGTAGAAAATTAAATCTTCCATATATAGTAATATAGTTTGTACAAAAGTCTAAAACAGGTCGATTCCTTTAAATAAAAACATTCTTAAAGTTTGTGTATCTTACTGTTATGCATAACTCCGCCACCTGCTATTTCTTGTGAATAATCGGCAATGATACGCTGCTTGTCTTTTTGGACTTTTGCACATGCAGTTCCTATTCCTCCAGCTCCACCTGTGATTACAATTAAATCTTTTTGACTTTTCATATGCTATTAAATTTACCTATAAAGTTAGCAATATAAAATGTCTTATATGTGATTTATGCTACTTAAAACTAATGATAAGGTTCATATTAAATGAGTAATTGATTTCAACGAGCATGATTTTAAATACAAGCTTGATTTACTTAATTGGTTTATGTTTAAGTTGCAATGCCGTGAAGAAGTTTCTCAAATATTGATCTAATAAAGGACGATAAGACTTGTGATTAGCATTTCGGAAAAATGCACTTAATTCATGGCTGCTTAATTTTCGATCTACTGAATCAAAAAGCTCTAAAATATCATCTGATGGCAAGTTTAAAGCGATTTTCATCTTCTTTAAAATCATATTATTACTCAGCGGATCTTCTGGTTTTGGTATTGGGCCTTCTCGTTTTCCGCGGTTTTCTATGATTAAACCATTTAAAAATATAGCTAATTCCCTATCTGTTAGCTTAACATACATAGGATCATCGTCTTTTTTCAACCAATCGCTAACCGAGGATCTATCGACCTCATATTCAGCTAAATTGAAAAGCTCAATCATTTTTGTATCGCTAAAATCATATATGTAGCGGATTTTCCTAAGTATTTCGTTGTTTGTCATGAGCTATAATTTAAGCGATGTTCTAGATATTGGAAAGGTATTAAAAATGATTTAAATGAGAGGAGTTCTCTATCTATGAAAATGGAATCCAACCCCAAAGTAAACTCTGGTTTTCTCAACAGCATTCACCCAGGAAAGATCAAAATTAACAGGTCCTAATATTGATTTATAACCAACATTTAAACCTGAAGAGAAAATAAAACTTGGAGTGTCTGCGTCAGCCCAACGACCTTTAGTGTTTAGAATGTTCGATAAATAATTGCTAAAATCTTTAAATCCTACGGTTGCAAAGTCAGCATGTGGAATGATATAAATTTTAGGACTGATATTATACTGTAATCCAACATTAATTTTAGAAAACTGAGTTACCATTAATTCTGATTCGTTCAAACCAGGAAAAATAAAACTATCGCTGATTGGATTTATTTGATTTCCACCTAATAGATATTTTGCACCAATGGCATAATCTGAGAAAGAAATATGATTGGGCTTATTATCATCCATGAAAGTATAATTACCAGAAATTCCAAATATTCCTGTTGTAGCTGAAGAGAGGCGCACACGTTTTTCGTAATTAGCTCCTAACTTAAAGAATTGACTAGTAGAACCGTCTTGGGTTGGGTTTTCTGGACTCGTATATTGAACAAAGATTTTATTGTAAAAAGATCGACTAGCATTAGCCGTGAAAAATGCACCTTGTGTCGCATATTGTGCCTCGTCTAGTGTATTGTAATAGTAATGTGCGCTAAGTTGAACCGACTCATAACGGTACTTTCTTAAGCCATAAACATTATCATTAAAATCAGGATCTACTCTTGGTTTTAATTTTGAATTCTGGTACTTAACTCCGAATCCAACATAATTTTTCATAGAGTTCAAGTTGCGATTCACTTGATTGTCAATATCAAAATAACGATATCGCACATCATCTACTTCTTCTCCCGAGATAAAGATTTTTTGATTCAATCTTTGTCCCATAAATTGAGATTGCCACCACCAATTTCTATCACCACCGAAATTTTTCTGATGTTGGATTTTCATTCGAGGCTGTTCGGCAATATCTAGGGTAATCATCGAACGAGAAGCTGCACCTAAAATGTTACGTCCGGTATAATTAGCCAAAATCCCAACACCATGGAAGTCGTCATAATGCAAAGCTCCTTTGATTTGGTGTTTAGATCTTTCATAACCAGTTAATTCAATTCCTAATTTACCATTTTCAAAAGTGGGTCCGAAGACAATCTGATCAAAAATAGTGGTTCCCATAGCTCGATTAATCCCATCAATAATTTCTTGTCTAGAATATTCTTCGTGCGTTCTAATATTAGTTCTTGCTTCTACTAGCGCCCTATTGGTACTACTGATGTTTTTATAAATGATGGTGTCTAAAACAAAAGTTTCACTAACGTCGGGAAGTTTAATTTTTCTCTGCTCATAGTTTTTTAGTCGTTCGGCTAGTTCAACTAAAGCATCGATATTTTCTGACACAGCAACTTTACCATCAATATAAATTTGTTTACTTTTTTGGAAATCAGCGGTAGAACCACTTAAATGTGGTGTGTGATCCAATAAAATATCGCATAATTCGCGGTTTTTTGGATTTTTTAAATTACTACTCAACATGGCCGCTTGGAATAGCAGAGTAGAGATGTTTTCTAACTCATCTTTTCCTTGCATACCATCTCCCACATCGCTTCCAATGATAATATCTGCGCCCATTTCTTTGGCTACATCAACTGGGAAGTTATTTAATAATCCACCATCTACTAAAAGTGTTTCTTTGTAGGGAACCGGTGAAAATGCCCCTGGAATCGACATACTTGCGCGCATTGCAAATGAGAGATCTCCATCTTTCAAAATCAATTCTCGTCCATTAACAATATCTGTTGCTATCGCTCTATAGGGAATTTGCAATTTATCAAAATCGTCAATCTGATAACTGGGGAATGAAATATCTGAAATGAATTGTCTAAGATTTTGATCGTTGAGTAGTGATTGGCCTATTTGCACTTTACCTTTTTCCCAACTTAATTCAACCAAATATTGATTGAATTCTGACTTTTCTTCCACACTTACATTTCTCAAAGAAACCTTACCGCCAATCAATTGATCCCATTTAATGGTTTTTGATATAGCAGCAATACTATCGCCCGAATAGCCCATAGAATAAAGACCTCCCACGATGCTTCCCATACTATTTCCAACCACTAAATCCGGAACAATCCCCAGCGAGTCTAGCGTTTGCAACAATGGGATGTGAGCCAATCCCTTAGCGCCACCGCCACTCAATACGAGAGCAACTTTTGGCTTTTTCTCTTGAGTTAATCCATGGATAGAAAACCCCATTAATATGAAAACTAATAAATAGCGAAAATTATCTTTAAAAATTGAAGATATGTGCATAATTCGTTTAACTAAATTATAACTTAATAAAAATGAGATGTAAATACTAATAGTTGACAAAAATACGCATTAAGTTTATTAATAAGTAGAGTATTTATTCTTGAAATAAATAATCTTAAACAGAATAGAATCAGCATAGACTAGATATTTAGCACCTATTTTCTACACATTAAAATGCTGAAATTTGTGGTGCAACTATCGTCAAAATTCACATCAAATTTTTATTTAACACTGATAAAATTAAAGAACTTTAACTTATTGATTATTTGATTTTTGTGCGCTTTAGCATATCCGTTCCAAACATATCTTTCATGTCTTGAATCGATTTTTCTTTCTCGTTGCTAAAACTGTATTGAACAAGCCCGATAATAAAAACGAGCATAACGAAAGGAAAGATTAATAAAATAGGATTGGTATCCTGATTGAATACACCAACGAGTGCCATGATGAGAGCAAAACTTACGAAACCCAATGCATAAATCAAGAATAAGATAGTTGATAACCTAAGTTTCATATCCATGGTGAGTTTGGTATCTTCTGTGTCTTCCTGAATTTTTCCGATGATTTGAGGAGCGAAGGATTTTTTACCTATAACGATTCGCTGTAATTTAAATTCATCATTCTCAAAAGTACCTTCAAAAAGTTTTGTTTCTTTTTCTCTGGTAAAACTTAAAAAAACCTTCTTCTTCGGGCGAATATTCTCCGATAAAATATCACGAACTTCCTGTATGGTTAAATCCGTCTTTAATTCTATTTTTTCCGAGGGAATAAGTTTCATTCAGAGGCGTATTAAAGCTTGTCTATTAGCTAATTTAAGCAATTTATAACTAGCAATGTTGATTTATAAGTTTATACACCAAAATCTTATAAATTACACTTAATCTTT
>CAZKJO010000054.1:6752-11622 GCA_964553105.1 uncultured Weeksellaceae bacterium
ACTTCGCCAACTCTCAATTCGGGATCTTTACCTGGTATTTGTTGAGCTCCAAATAAAGGTGGCCCACCAATTTTAGCGGTATCAAAACTTGGAACAAATTTACTTATATAATTGATAGCGTTGATAGTTCGAAATTCAATTTCTTCGTCGGGCCATCCATTTTTTAGCTTGTCTTTAATATCTTCATTAAATTCAGGCTGAGCATCCTCTCTTTTCGATTTTACCAAACCGTTTTTGAATAAAGTAATATCGTTGGTCATTCCATGAATTTGATAGAAATCTCCAGAGTAGGGAGTAAGCTGAGCCATTCCATGTGGTGTGCCTCTTTCTCCGTGAAAAATCAACTCAGGAATCAAACCTTCTTGTGGTTGCCATTTAGAAACATAAGCCGCTTTAAACTCAATTAAACGCTCTACATTTAAATCTAAACTCTCGTCGAATTCACCAGTTTTAAAGCCAGAAGAATTCACCAAATAATTAACCTTATAAACTTTATCCTCTGTGCAGATTTCCCAATTATAATTTAAATTCTCTTTGCGAACATCTTTAATGTTTTGAATCTCCGTATTTAGTTTAAGATTCGTTTTATCCGACTTGAGCAAAGCTAATTGCGCTTGTGCACCTAATCTAAATAAATTCCAACCATATTCTTGAACTAATACCACTGGCATTTTAAGCTTATCTACATCGATTAGCTTAATGGCGTTGCTCATCCATTCGTCGGGTGAGTTGGGGCGTATAAAGCTTGGGTTATTTTTAAGTTTTTTTAAATCCTCTGCGCTGTAAATTTTATAATAATCAGCCGGAGCGCCTAAAATTTCATTCATAGGATCTTCGTCGATAAGTTCTTGATAATAGCACACCAACATTTGTAATCGACGTTCAATATCTTCGAGGCTATATTTCTCAGTCTTAGGAACGCTAATGAATGTAGGGCGCTCATCTATAGATTGCGGGAATAATCGCGCCATATCTATCGATTGTTTCATCAAGAGCTTGCACTGCTCATCAGAAATTTCTGGATAAAGATTGCCACCTGCATGCAAATGACAAAATGGAGGTCCGTTTACGACACTAGCTTTTTGCTCAAATAAAATATTTTCTACCCCAAGCTCAGCCAATTGAAGTGCGATGACTACACCCGAAACGCCACCACCAATAATTCCTACATCAAAAATTTTATTCATATTAAAATAGGCCTTGTAACTCAGCAAAATTATCTACCACAACACTTGGATGATAATCGGCAATGTTTTCATTGTAATTGTATCCATAACTCACACCAATACTATGCATTTCTGCATTTTGGGCCGCAAGGATATCGTTTTTTGAATCTCCGACCATTACACATTTTGCTATTTCTATATTCATCTCCTTGGCTAGGTGCAAAAGTGGAGCCGCATTAGGTTTTTTCTCTGCTAAAGAATCTTCACCAATCCATAATTTAAAGTATGATTTTATTTTTAAATCATCCAAAATAGGTTCGATAAAGTCGAAGGGCTTGTTGGTGCAAATCACCATTTTATAATCTTTTTCTTGAAGATATTTTAAAGTTTCCTCAACCCCAGGATACATAAATGTTTTGTCGCAAGTTACCTCTCGATAGGCAGAAAAATAAATATCAAACGCTTCATTTAAAAAATCTTCAGTAACCTTTTCTTGCATAGCTTCTTCTAAAGCTCTTCGCACCAAAGGTTTTGCGCCATTTCCCACAAAAGGAGTTACGGCAACTATATTTAAAGGCGATAAATCATAATATGCTAACATTTTGTTGATAGCAATCGTTAAGTCTGGAATACTATTAATAAGTGTTCCGTCGAAATCGAAAATAATAAGTTCTTTGTCTTTAAAATTCACAAGGCTTAATTTGCTGTAAAGATGCGTAAAATCTAGGTTTTAGTAAAATAGAATCCTATTATAACGCTATCAATAATGAGAACAGTGGATGAGCTATGGAATGCCTGATCAATTTTTAAAGCATTATTTTTGCATTAATGTCAATGGTTTTATGTGGAAATAGATATAATTCTTATTTATAATTATGAAAATTAATATTGTACTAATAGCTTTACTAATGATGGTTTTTTTATCATTAGAGAGTTGTAATAGCGCAAATAGAAATAGTCAAATGGAAAACAGTCAAAGTCAAACCAATTTATTACAAGCAGTTGCCAATCAAGATGTCTCAGCACTTAAAGAGAATTTAAAATCTAATCCTGATTTAGAAGTTCGAGATGAGAAGGGTAGAACGGCCTTAATGATAGCGACTTATGATTTTGATAATAATATTGCCAGAATGCTGATTGAAGCTGGAGCTGATGTGAACGCACAAGACGCTATGGAAAATAGTCCGTTTTTATATGCTGGAGCTGAAGGTAATGTGGAACTATTGAAAATGTGCTTGGAAAATGGCGCTGACTTTAATCTATATAATCGTTATGGCGGAACAGCTTTGATTCCTGCAGCGGAGAAAGGTCATTTAGAGGTCGTGAAAATCCTAACTGAAATAGAAGATTACCCAATCGATCATGTCAATAAATTGGGATGGACGGCATTATTAGAAGCTGTAATTTTGAGTAAGAAAAGCGATGTGCAGACAGCGATTGTAAAAACCTTAGTGGAATCAGGAGCTGATATTAATATTGCAGACAATGATGGAATTACACCATTGCAACACGCTAAAGATAAGTCATTAACCGAAATTGTAGAGATTCTTTCACAAGCTAAATAGTCGGGATTTAATTGAAAAATTATAATTATTAAAAAAAAAGCGGTTAGATAAACTTTAATTTATCTAATCGCTTTTTACATTTTAGCAAAGTACACTTAAACAGTTACTAACTTAGGTTTCAAATTACTTCTTTCTCCAAATAGATCCATTTTTTGTCGTGAATTTTAATAAATTTCCTTGCTCCGAAAGCTCATTTAATAATATCTCACTGTCGGCTCTAAGTGTTCCAGGTAACTCAGAAAAACTCTTTGGCGGTCAGGCTTGGATAAACTTTAAACAAATTTATTTTTTCCAAAAACATCATCTCTCTTTCTAGTTTCTATATCGCACATAAGCAAATTGTTGTTTGACATGTTTTATTTCAATATAAATGATGAAAATAAATCAGGTTAGTTGAATTGCTATCCTGATTTACATTTTTTTTAATTTAAATACTTCTAAATCTAAGCCTTGTATTGACTTTATTGTTTAGCAAATTGCATATGAACCACAATATTTACATCTTTTCCAATACCTGCAGCAGAAGGATCGTAGTTAATGTTGAAATCAAATCTATTGATGGTAGTTTTAGCTTTTAAACCTAATTTTTCACCTTTATCACTTTTTACAGTTCCTCCGTATTCAACATCAAAAATAACAGGCTTAGTGACATCCTTAATCGTTAAATCACCGTATAATAAATAATGATCTGGTTTACCTGTAGCTAAGATTTTAGTGCTTTTGAATTTTATTTCTGGATAATTTTCAACCTCAAAAAAGTCTGCATTTCTCAGGTGTTTATCTCGAGGTTCAACGCTGGTGTCAATACTTTTTACCTGCACTGTGAAATCAAATTGAGCATTATCTAAGGCTTCACCATCTTTCTTTAAATCACCTGTATAATCTAAAAATTTACCATTTACCAAACTGATTCCTGAATGGGAAATATTAAAATTTAAAGATGAATGATATGGATCAACTTTCCATTCTGTTTGAGCGATTGAGCTTACTGTCAAAAAGATTAAAGCAATGACTGATATAAAATTTCTCATAATATAAATATATTAAATGTTAATTTTCTGATTTAAATTTAGTTTTAAATAATTGATTTGGTTCGACTTAATTTAGAGTTCAACTAGACGGTTAATTTAATACCTTTTTAGCTAATAATGAAATATTTATCCCCGGAATCGAAAGAGCGATGGCAAAATAAACCAAACTCATAGGAGCGTAAATTCCTTAAAGTAGTCCAACCACCGAAAATACAATCTTAATCGATAAATTAAACACAAATGATTGAACCGATGTACCTCGTCTTTTGCAGTTTCAACTTGTTAGTAAGGACGATAGAATTTTGCATTAAAAAATTTCTTCATCAAAATACATTTATTTTAGTTCTTATTAATTAAATCACTGATGACTATTGCTATTCAAGTCAAGTTTTTAAGTTTAGAAAACATCTCATGACAATAGTCATTTGAAAAAAATTCCTAAACGATGGACAATAGCTTTAATATAAGCACATTTTATTAACTTTACAAACGATTATGGGTTATTTAGCTATTAATCAGTTGGTTTACTTTGAGTTGGTTTGCGCCCATTTCTCAAAGGCTTGCATAAAACTCTTTAAAAATTCTTTGGTAGAGTCATTGATTAAATTTCCTTACTCATCAAATAAATCTGCAACATTGCCGATTTAAGCTTCTGGTTGAGCCATCGTTGGCACATTTAAAAAAGGTTAAAGATTGGCTAAAATGATAATTAGCACTAAATCCACTAATGTTACCTGCCGAAACACTAACAATAGCAGCAGGCTTAGCACTCCAACAATTCTTGCCTGGTAGGCGAGAACGTACATCTAATGCATTTTTCAGAACGGCTGGAACGGAACGATTGTATTCTGGAGTAAGGAATAATAAAGCATCAAGTTTTTTAACTTTTTCTCTAAATTCCACCCATTCCTTTGGAGGATTTTGTTCTAAATCTTGATTATACATAGGAATTTTAGCAATATCGATAAGCTCGGTAGACAAAGACTTTGGAGCAAAGTCTATCAGAACATTAGCTGTTTTTAAATTATAAGATCCTTTTCTTTAATTTCCGACGATTACGGCAACTTTATAATTATTGATAAGTACATTTAAATTTTAAAATAGAAAG
>CAZKJO010000055.1:0-11574 GCA_964553105.1 uncultured Weeksellaceae bacterium
ATTATTTAACTTTTAAGGCCATCCATTCTTTCATTCCAGCAGAATAGTTTTTAACATCCTTAAACCCTTTTTTAGCTAAATAAGACTGAGCTATAGTGGCTCTATCACCACTCTGACAGTGAATTACAATTTGCTTGTCTTGATCTAGTTTGTCTAAATTATCTGGTAAAGAGCCAACGAAAATATGATCAGCACCGTCTACGTGATAAGTTTCGTATTCAGAAGTACCTCTAACATCTACAATTTGTGCATCGTCATTTCCGATATAAGATTCAAATTCGTTGATGTCAATAATGTCCTGCGTTTCTAATTCTAAACCTAAATCTTCGATATTAGAAATATATCCATAGATATTATCTAAACCAATTCGCATCAATTTGCGCGTTAAATCCTCTATGTTGTTTTCGTCTGCTACAAGAATAAATTTCTCCTTATAATTCAAAAACCAACCTGCCCAAGTAGAGAATGAATTATTCCCTTGAATGTTAATGCTGTTAGGAATAAAACCTTTTGCAAATTCGGTCTTATTTCGCGTGTCAATCACCGTCATTCCATTTTCATAAGCCGTTAAGAATTCTTCTTTTGTTAACTCAGTATGCTTAGGAACTTCTACCAATAAGGGGCGATTTACCTTGTTGAGGTGTTTCATCATCGCAAAATACTTTGGAGGCTCTGGCTGACCTTCTAATAGATAATCAATAAATCCTTCTTGATCATCTTGATATTGGAAAGCCCAATTTCGGATCTTTTCGTAACCAATGGTAGAACTAGGAACTGCACCTAATGATTTCCCACAAGCTGAACCCGCGCCGTGTCCTGGCCAAACTTGAATATGATCTGGTAACTCAGCAAATCTTTGGATAGAATCATACATTTGTTTTGCGCCTTTGTCTTGCGTGCCAATCAAACCTGCTGCTTTTTCTAATAAATCAGGTCTTCCTACATCACCAACAAATACAAAGTCTCCTGTAAAAACCATAACTGGCTCATCACTAGCAGGATGATCAGTCAAAAGAAAACTAATACTCTCTGGCGTATGTCCAGGTGTATGTAAGACCTCAAAAGTTAAGTTTCCTAATTTTATTTTATCATTATGTTTCAACCCAATATGTGGAAACTCGTATTGCCAATCTTCTCCACCTTCATCAGATAGATAAATCTCTGCACCTGTAGCAGCAACTAATTCTCTAGAACCACTCAAAAAGTCAGCATGAATATGGGTTTCAGTAACTTTCGTGATTTTCATATTATTAGCTTTGGCTAAATCTAAGTAAACATCGATATCTCTTTGTGGGTCAATCACGATGGCTTCACCTTTAACTTGACATCCAATGAAATAACTAGCTTGGGCTAAACTTTTGTCGTAAACGTGTTCGAATAACATAATTTATATTTTTTTTAATGGTACAAATAGCACCTAGGTTAAATAGTCTGTTTTAATTTTTTAAAGGAAATAATTGCATTCAGACCTTATGCAATATTAATTATTAAAATTAATCTACTGAGTAACAATGGTTACAAGTTGTTAGAATAGGAACAATTCTTTAATGATTATGTAAACTCCCATGAGAAGCACAAACCAGCCGAATCCAGTTTTAAGCTTGTCTCCATCTATTTTCTTAGAAAGATAAATTCCAATGAAAATTCCGGCCACGGACAAGCTTGTGAAAATGGATAACAACATCCAATCAATATCTCGATCACCTTGTATATCACCTAAGAAACCCAAAAGGGATTTGGCCGCAATAATCAAAAGTGAAGTTCCAACAGCTAATTTCATCGGCATTCTGGCTAAGATTACTAATGCAGGAATAATTAAAAAACCTCCTCCCGCACCAACAAGACCAGTTAAAACTCCTACCAAAGAACCTTCTAATAAGACCAAAGGATAATTATATTTAATACTAGCCACATCGTAGTCATTGGTCTTTTTACGAGGTTTGATCATAGACATAGAAGCTAAAATCATAACAATAGCAAAGAGTAGCATCAAGGCTATAGACTTTGTTAATTGAAAGTCTCCAACACTAAAAATCACCTCTGGAATAAACGGAACCAGATAAGCCCTCGTCAAATAAACAGCTATAATGGATGGAACACCAAAAACAATTGCCGTTTTTAGGTCAACCATCTTATTAAGAATATTCTTAACGCCACCAACCAAAGAAGTTGCACCAACTACAAATAGGGAGTAAGCAGTTGCCAAAACAGGGTCAACCGACATCATATAAACCAAAATAGGAACGGTAAGTATAGATCCGCCACTACCAATAAGTCCCAATGAAACGCCAACTAAAATAGCAGATATATAGCCTAGTACTTCTAACTCCATAAGTGAATGATTAAGAATGCGAAGTTAGCTCGATATATCATGTTGCGCTGTAACAGCTGTTACATTTATAGGTAATCAAAAAAGCTTGAGAGTATATCTCCCAAGCTGTATTTATGAATAAATTCAAATATTTTTCAGAATTTTGCAACATGAAGAAAATCCATATTCAAGCTGAGCCATTCTTTGATTTATTAAAGGAAAAAAATCAATCTATGTGGGATATTTTCGAGCAAATGATTCAAGAGCATGAGCAAGAAATTATCTTTATCAACGATAAACAGCAGGTTTTGTTTAATTACATTCTTCCTAACAACATTGATAAACTAAAAGAAGATCAAAAGAAGTTTTCAGAAGAATTTAAGAATAAAATTGCTCAGGTTTACATGAACTAATTAGTCTTCGAGTAATAATTCAAAAGATCTTTCTCTGTCTTTTGGGTCATAGAAATAAGAGGTTATCATTACCTCATCAGCAGAAGTTCTGTCAATGAAATGCTTCAGCTCCTGTCTTACCTCTTCTTTATTTCCCACAAAAGAATAAGTTCTCATTCGGTTCACAGCTTGTTTCACTTCGGGTGACCAAATTTTGTCCATATCTTCCACAGGCGGACGTAATTTTGTGGATTGTTGCGTTACAATACTTGCTGCCATTTGAGAAAAACTCGTAGATAAATAGGCTGCTTTTTCGCTGGTTTCTGCCACTAAGATGTTTACGGCCGGCATAAAATAAGGCTTATCCAAATAAGCAGAAGCTTGGAATTCATCTCTATAAATCTCCATCGCTTGTTCTAAATAGGTGGGTGCAAAGTGTGATGCAAAAGAATAAGGCAAGCCTAAGTAAGCCGCTAATCTCGCACTATAAACACTAGAACCTAGAATCCAAACCGGCACATGTGTTCCAACGCCAGGATAAGCTTTAACTTTCATTTCGGGATCGTATTCACCCAAATAGCGCATGACTTCTATAATGTGATTTGGATACTGCTCAACAGACTGTTGTAAGTTTCTGCGTAAGGCAGCCGCCGTCAATTGATCGGTGCCAGGGGCACGACCAACCCCCAAATCAATTCTATTTGGATACATAGTCGCTAAAGTCCCAAAAGCTTCTGCTACTTGCAGTGGAGAGTGATTAGGGAGCATGATTCCACCTGAACCAACTCTAATTTTCTCTGTCTTTTCTGCTAAATGACCAATCAAAACGGCTGTCGCTGAACTGGCAATACCAGAGGCATTGTGGTGTTCTGCTACCCAAAAACGATTGAATCCCATTTTTTCTGCAAAACGAATATAATCAACACTATCTTCAAAGGCTTGTTTGAAGTCGTGGCCTTCGCGTACCATGGATAAGTCGAGTATAGATAAAGGTATATTATTAAATTTCATGTTTCTTAGATTTTAAAATCGGTTCTTAGAAATAATCAAGAACCTAAAATTAAAAAACCACTTCAATAAAAGTGGTTTTGTAGTTTGTTGGAAGACGTGCTTATTCCTCTCTTGGAATATCTACATGCTGAGGTGCATGACCTAAATCTTTATCTAAATCATAAAGGTTTGCATTGTCCTCGTTCTGACTGTCTACAGCTAAATTGTATTTGTCGATCAAATCCATTATTAATGTTTCTTCTTCAATTTGTTCTTTCACAAACCATTGTGCGAAATTGAACGTTGCCCAGTCCTTTTCTTCGTGAGCCAAGTTAACGATACCATAAATTGCATTGGTATTATCGATTTCGTGTTGTAGAGCTTTGTCTAAACAATCTTTCAAATCTTTTGGATTAGCTGGTGGTGCAGATACAGCAGTAATTTTTGCTTCTCCGCCACGACCGTTGATATAGCGAATCACTTTTTTCATGTGATCTCTTTCTTCTGTCGCGTGCTTATAAAAGAAATCAGCAATTCCAGGATAGCCTTTTCCTTCAGCCCAAGAACCATAAGCCAAGAAAACTTGTGCAGCTTCTGCTTCTTTAGTTACTTGACTGTTTAAAACCCTTTCCATTTCATCAGAAATTCTCTTTGTGCTCATATTTGTATATTTTCCTGAGTTAAAAGCAAAATCTTTGCCGTAAGCTGCGAAGTCAAAAGAAAATCGATGAAAATAGAAAGTTGACAAGAAATCCACTTCAAGATTTCTTTTTTTTACTTCCTATCATTTTAAAATAGATAGTAAAAAATCACATTGATGCAAAAAATAGAAGATTAAAGTTTTTCTCCATCTTTTATTTTAAAATTTACTCTTCCATTCCCAAGTTTTTTGCACGTTTTTTCCATTGTTCACGCGCATAAGCCTGTAAATCGGTAATGTTATCGGATTCGTCCATGATTTCTCTACCAAATAAAGTTTCGATTAAATCCTCCATGGTCACCAAACCTTGAATCATTCCGTAGTCGTCTACCACAATGCTCAAGTGATTGTTTTTCTGAACTAATTTTTCGAATAAAAACGGTAAGGATAAATCTTCTTGAACTGCAGAAATAGGACGTTTGATATCCTTTAATTTTTTGTAACCATTACCTTCCACTAAATTCAGTAATAAATCATCTTTTAATAATTTCCCGGTTACATTATCGTGAGT
Organism: uncultured Weeksellaceae bacterium; assembly: GCA_964553105.1. Taxonomy (GTDB): domain Bacteria; phylum Bacteroidota; class Bacteroidia; order Flavobacteriales; family Weeksellaceae; genus Profundicola. The sequence goes on from CAZKJO010000055.1 coordinate 4,905, forward strand.
TTCGCTATATAATGGAATACGAGAATAAGGCATTTGTTTATTTACAGAATCATAATAATCTTGAATGGTTTCATTCTCTTCAGCCATTACAATCACCGTACGCGGCGTCATAATATCTTCTGCTTTTAACTCCTCAAAACCTAATAGGTTTTTAATGATTTTATATTCTGATTTCTGTAATTCTCCACTTTCTTCAACCGATTGAGCCATCGCTTTAAAATCAGATCTAGACAATACCGATTCGTCCTTGTTTTTCTTTAAACTTCTTGTAATCAATTGACTTAACCACACAAACGGAGTTAAGATGAATAATAATATCTTTAAAGAAGTCGCAGTAAATCCTGCTAAAGTTTTCCAATTATTTGCTCCAATAGTTTTCGGGATAATTTCGGATAAAATCAAGATGGCTAATGTCATAACCGACGCCACGATTGATTCATAAGAAAGATTAAAACCTAAAATATTAATATAGTTATCACCCCAAATTCTACCCGCTTGAGCACCAACACCAATCGCACCTACCGTATGAGCAATGGTATTTAAAGTTAAAATTGCAGATAAAGGCCTGTCAATATCCTTTTTTGCTTCCTCGAAAAATATACCCGTTTTATTTCCTTCTCTTGCCAGTCTTTTGGAGTAAGATGGTGTAATACTCAGTAACACAGCCTCCCAAACCGAACATAGAAATGAGAATAAAATTGAAAGTAACAGAAAAATTATCAATAATGTCATATGCAAATATAAAGAATTGTATGTTTGTAATGTGCAAATTACTAGTACCCAAAACGCAAAGATTAAACAATTAATCAAACTTCAGCAAAAATCACGTGAACGTAAGTCTACGAATAGTTTTGTTGTTGAAGGATTACAAGAGAATAGATTGGCTTTAGCTAATGGATTTAAGCCAAAACAATTTTTTGTTCAGGAGAATTTATATGATGATTCATTGGCATTGACTAAGGTCGAAACTTACCAAGTAACACGAGAAGTTTTCGATAAAATCGCCTACCGAAGCACAACAGGTGGTATCGTAGGCGTTTATGAAACCAGGCATTTTGATTTAGACTCCCTCAAAGAAAAAGAAAATCCTTTGATTGTTGTTTTAGAAGCGGTGGAGAAGCCAGGAAATCTTGGAGCTATATTGCGAACATGTGATGCAGCTCAGGTGGATGCGGTGATAGTTTGTGATCGCTTGGTGGATTTCTTTAATCCTAATGTGATTAGAAGTTCAGTGGGAACGCTGTTTACCAATACTTTAATCTCATGTGAGAGGGAAGACTTAATGAAATTTTGCCAAGAGAATGGAATAAGTGTTTACGCAACTTTCTTGAGGGAGGATACTCAATCTTTGTATGATGTAGATTTTAAAAAGTCTTCAGCGCTGGTATTTGGAACAGAAGCCACAGGTTTATCAGAATTTTGGGCAGAAAATGCGGACGCGACTATAAAAATCCCCATGTTAGGACAAGTAGATTCGTTGAATGTGAGCAATGCGGTGGCGATTAGTATTTACGAGGCGGTTCGACAGCGCACTTAAGCACTCAAAACTTCTTTTAAAATTAGCAAGGATTTTGGTTCTTTAAAACCTTCTAAATGGATACGTAAGTAGTCCAACAAGATTTCTGTTAGCCTTTGTCGGCTCACTGTATTGAATTGATTTTTAGATTCTTCTGTGAATTCTGATTGCATTAAATTTTTCCAATCTTCGGTTTCTTGTGCGCTCAATAAATACGGAGATTTATTTTGTTGGGTAAAACGACCCTCAATTAAATCAAAATACGGAAAGTCAAAGTTTTCTTGGTTCGGGAAAAATCCAAAGTAGGAGGTGAGATTTAAAAATAAATTTAAATGAAACTCTGCAAAATGCTCCTTTTTATTATTAAAGATTTGAATTTGTTCTTCTAAGAATTCATATAAGTCTAAATTCTTTTCATCCTGTTTTAAACATTGGTGAACTACTTCGGCAATAAACTGCAGCATAATCGCTTTGATAGGATGCTGGTGCATTTCGAAGAAGGAATTGCTAACTTGTAAATTGCTTGGAATGATTAAACTAGACTTTTGTTGAGGTTTAAAAGAAAATTCAATCTCTGTAAAGGGATAGTTGATAGATTTAAACCTCTTGTTTTTGCCTCCATAGACGCCTCGCAACATCAAAGAAATCAAGGCGAAATCCTGAGTGTAAACTTGTAAGATGGCACTTGTATCACCGTATTTTATAGAAGTGAGAACAAAGCCTTTGGTCTTTTCCATTATCGGATAATCGCAATTTTAGTGCTGGCAGTTTCAGTGCCATCTGCATTAATCATTAAAGCTAAATAGATACCAGATGCTACTTTTTGTCCTTTTAGGTTGGTTCCATCCCATTGTATAATTCCCCCTGCTGCTCGGTCTTTGTGAATCAAATTTCCAACCACATCCGTAATTCTTACATCGGCTCTATCGGCTAAACCTTTGATCGTGATTACACCATTATAATTAGGTCTTACAGGATTTGGGTAAGCTACAATTTCGCCAAAACTATCGCCGGTGTCTTTGGCATCTCCTTTATAAGAAACAAGTCCACCTTGGGTAGCGAAATACACCATTCCGGTCGTATTATCAACTGAAATATCATACACTACATTGGAAGGAAGAGGTGAGTTGTCTTCCGTGAAATGAAATATCGTTTCTCTACCAAACTCCGAAACATAGAAAACTCCAGCTCCTCGGGTTGCAATCCATTTGCGATTAGAGCCATCTACGGCTATATCGTTAATGGCGATATCTGTTAATAAAGCTTCTGGAATTCCATCCTGAACAATAACTATGGGTTGTGTTTCAGGATTTCCTGACTGTAATTCTCTTAAAGCGTTAGACTTTACATGTAATCCTTGTTGAGTTCCAATCCAAGCGGTTGAGTTTTTGTCAATGGCCACCGTAAAGACATTGGATGAGGGCAAGTTGCCTTGTCCTTCACCACTCAAGATCTGATAAGCTTCGTCCATATTGGTAACTACCAATCCACTACCTCGACCTGAGGCAACCCAAACAAAACCTTTATCATCTACCACAGGTTTTTGAACTCCAGGAGCTCCTTGATTAAAATTCTGTAAACTAAACGAAGACCATGAGCCTGCAGGGGTTTTCTTATGAAGCAAGTTATGATCCTGAGCCCCAATATAGGATTGAGTTACATATAAATTCCCTTGTTTGTCCAAATCCGTTCCGCCCAATTTCATATAAGGTCTATCCTCATACTTTCGATTGTACAAAATGCTACTATTGGTTGAATTATATTCGGCAACTAATTCATCATTATTCATTTCAAAAACCCCATACCATTGATGCCATGAAGTAGCATAAATTTGGTTGATGTCATTTGGGTTTACGGTGATTTGCGTAACATCATGTACGTTGTTCATTTCTTCTCTACCTACATGCTGCCATTCAATTCCGTTAAAATGAGAATAGCCTTCGGTATTCCAAGCGGGTAAGTTTAAATCAATAATTCCACCATGCGTCATCCAAACATTTTGTTGAGTGGCCGTAACGCTCATGGTTGAATTAGAAAATGGCCCATCTGGATATATGGCTTCTTGAGAACTCAACCGAATCATACCATTTTCAGCAGTGCCAACAAAAGCTTCGTTATTAACAAAAATCCCAGCTTGTGCCGTAGCATTAATAGATGATTGACCAACTTGGTTGAGGTTGGCGTCTAATACATAAATCGTGTTGGCAGTTGTAATACTTAAATAATCAGCGGTTGCATTTAAATCTTTCACAGCACCGAAATTTCTCAATAAACTCCAGTTGCCATTTTGAAATACATAAACATTTCCACCACTTGCGGCAATGAGTTGCTCATTGAACTTTTCTATATGTTTAAAATCAGTAGATGGTAGGTTCTGAGCAAGTTCCCAATTGTTGAAATTTGGAATTAAATCATTCATCTCGTGGGAGTAAACACCTCTTTCACTTGCGGCATATAATCTGTTATTAAAAATTACACTTTCATTAGCCGTAAAGAAATCTCCACTTTGTCTAAAGAAAGCTGTTTCTGCAAACTCTCTTCTTTCTAAATTAAACATAGAAACGCCATAAGCAGCAGATATCGTCAGCCATTGACCTTCTGTATAAAGATGATTAATCTTTTTGCTTCCTTGGTATTCGTCTAAGGGAATTTCTATAAAATTATAACTCTGCTCGCCCAAAATATCTAATTCTCCACTTAGGTACCCAACAATTACATAATCATATGCTTGGTTATAGGCCAAACTTGTTGGTTGAATTGAATTTAATTTATTGGTTTTGGAAATCTTTTTTAATTCATTGTATTCTAGGTCGTAAGAAAATATAGCATGCGATGAGGTACAGAATAAGGAATTACCTACTTGCGTGATTCCGGACACTGATTTATAGCTAAAATGGTCTTCCCATCTCGAGTTTTGAGCATGGCTTAGAAGGCCGATTAAACAAAATATGATTAAAAAGTTTGATTTAAAATTCATGCGCAATGCTTGTTTCTGTGTAACGAATATTAGTTAAAATAATTGCTATAAAAGTATGTCAGTAAAAATATGTAATTTTGCATCCTTAAAAGCTAATCTATGACCAAAGATAATAAGATAGAATTAATGGCGCCTGCAGGAAACTTTACTTCCTTGCAAGCAGCAATAGATAATGGAGCAGATTCTGTCTATTTTGGGGTAGAACAATTAAATATGCGCGCAAGGGCATCGATTAATTTTACCTTAGATGATCTGCCCGAAATCAGTCGCCGTTGTAAAGAGAAGGGAGTAAGAACTTACTTGACTTTAAATACAATTATATATGATCATGATTTATCTATCATCAGAACTTTAATCGATAAGGCAAAAGAAGCTGATTTAACTGCTGTTATTGCAATGGATCAGGCTGTAATTGCTTATGCGAGAGAAGTGGGGATGGAAATTCATATTTCTACTCAAATCAACGTTACCAACATTGAAACGCTTAAGTTTTATGCCATGTTTGCGGATACGATTGTTCTTTCTAGAGAGTTAAGTTTAACTCAGGTGAAAAAAATTGTTGAGCAAATCGAGAAAGAGCAGATTAAAGGTCCTTCGGGGAGATTGGTAGAAATCGAGATTTTCGGGCATGGAGCTCTTTGTATGGCGGTTTCTGGTAAGTGTTATTTAAGTTTACACTCACATAACTCTTCTGCCAACCGTGGAGCTTGTAAGCAAAACTGCAGAAAGAAATATACCGTAATCGATCAGGAGTCTGGTTTCGAGATTGAGTTAGACAACGAATACATGATGTCGCCTAAAGATCTTTGTACCTTAGAATTCTTAGATAAAGTTAAGGATGCGGGGATTAAAGTTCTTAAGATTGAAGGTAGAGGTAGATCACCAGAATACGTGGCTAAAGTTATTAGAACTTACCGCGAAGCGATCGACTCGTTATACGATGGAACATTCTCTCAAGAGAAAGTTGATGTATGGATGGGTGAATTAGATAAGGTATATAATCGTGGTTTCTGGAGTGGATATTATTTAGGTCAGAAATTAGGTGAATGGTCTAAAGATCCAGGTTCTAATGCGACGCAGAAAAAAGTTTATATCGGAAAAGGTAAGCATTACTATACCAACGCTCAGATTGCTGAATTCCAAATAGAAGCATTTGATTTAAGAGCAGGAGATACGGTTTTAATTCAAGGGCCAACTACAGGTTCACAAGAGTTTGAGATGAAGTCATTTATGGTAAATGAGCAAGAAGTAGAGCGAGCTAAAAAAGGAGATGTAATTACTTTCCCTGTTGATTTTAGAATTCGCTTATCGGACAAATTATACAAAGTTGTAGCCAACGAAGTAGCTAATTAATCATTTAAAATTTGTTTTACGAAACTTGAATTCATGGTAATTATTACTTTACAACGAGATAAATGTATTGGCTGTAACTATTGCGTAGAGTTTGCTCCCAATCAATTCCGAATGTCTAAAAAAGATGGTAAGTCCGTCCTATTAAAATCGGTTAATAAAAAAGGATTTCATACCTTAAAGGATCCCAACATGGAGATTCTTCCTGCCTGCGAAAAAGCGGCAGATGCTTGTCCAGTCCATATAATATCTGTTAAAGTAAGTTAGAATGAAAAAGAATGTTCGTAAAGAGTACCTAGCCAAAAGAAAGCAATTTACTACCACCGAAATTAACGCGTGGAGTCTTAAAATTGCAGATATTTTTTTGAATTCTGAATTCATTCAGCATCAGACATTTCATGTATTTTTAAGTATGCCTAAGTTTAACGAGGTAAATACACAGTACATTATAGATGAATTGTTGAGACAAGCTAAGGATGTTGTAGTTCCTAAAATGGATGGTAAGCAATTGTTAAGTTGTCCATATACGAATGAGACCAAATTGGTCGAAAACTCTTGGGGAATCATGGAGCCAGAAAGTAATCAGGAAGTTTCGCCAGACAAGATTGATGTGGTAATCGTACCTATGTTGATTTCGGATGCCAAAGGAAATAGAATCGGTTATGGTGGAGGTTTCTACGATAGATTTTTATCATCATTAGATGAGAATACTAAATTTGTTGGAGTTAACTTCTTTGAATCGGTAAAAGAGGATATTCCTAGAGAAGAGTTTGATGTGCTCTTAGATTATCTGATTACGCCAAACGATATTTATAAATTCGATAAAT
>CAZKJO010000056.1:0-11567 GCA_964553105.1 uncultured Weeksellaceae bacterium
TGCTTCTGTTTATCCTGATTTTCGCCAGTCAGCAGGTGACAGCTCAGGCCCCAACCAATCCAGCGAGCAATGTTAATTTTAGCAGTCTGGACGGAGATCGTTTTTATATGTCGTGGACCCGTGGCAACGGCAGTTCCCGCATTGTCATCGCCAAACAGGGCAGTCCTGTAACAGCGATTCCTTCTGATGGCACAAGTTATTCGGCAAATAATACTTTCGGCGACGGGAATGAATTACTGCCAGGAGAATTTGTGGTTTATAATGGAAGCGGTACCGGATTTTACTTAGAAGGTCTGAGTCCGGACACGACCTATCATCTGGCCATTTATGAATACAATGGTTCCGCAGCCGGAATTCAGTTTCTTTCTACTGCCACGCATGCAAGTCAGGCGACGGTTACGGCTCCAACGGTTCAGACTTCCGGTCTGGGTATTTCTCAGATTACGGGAAGTGCTGCAAGAGTGGACTGGACCTCAGGTGATGGTAACCGACGAATCTTATTGATTAAGGCCGATAGTCCGGTGGATTATTCCCCTATTGATTTGCAGACCTATAATTATTACTACGGCAATACACTTCATTCCTACCACCAAATAGGTAGTACAGGGAATTACACAGCCTATTCGGGAACAGGCAGCTATGTCAATTTAAGTGGGTTGCAGCCAAATACGACCTATCATATCGCGGCCTTTGAATTCAATGGAAATTTAGGACCGGTATATCTTGTTCCTGGCAGTACCAGTAGTTTCACTACAGCTTCAACACCTGCAGCGCAGCCTACGAATTTGAATTTCAGCAGTATAGATTCACAAAGATTTTATTTCTCATTTAACAGGAGCGATGCGAATGCCTATTTGGTCGTAGCTTCGGAAAATCCTATTACTGGAACGCCTGTAAACGGAACAACTTATACCGGTAATACCGAATTTGGAAATGCGTCAGCGTCTCAACTCAATCCGGGCGAATATGTGATTTCTTCATCAAATACCAATTCATTTACCATGACCGGCCTGGAGGCAGCGACCACCTATTACATTAAGATATTTGCGTACAACAGTGCTGCAGGTGAAACGTATTATTTACAAAGTAATCCACTTTCGGGTTCACAGAGCACCCTGTCCCACCCTACCGTGCAGACATCGGGCATAACTTTCAGCAATATAACCGGACAGGCTGCACGAGCAGACTGGACCAATGGAAACGGATCCCGCAGGATACTGCTCATCAAAGAAGGCAGTGCGGTTGATTTTACCCCGGTGGATTTCGAAACTTATAATTATTATTATTCCAATACATTTCATTCCTACCACCAGATTGGTAGCACCGGAAATTATACGGCTTACTCCGGTTCCGGTAGTTATGTAAATATGAGTGGTTTACAGCCAAATACCACTTATCATGTAGCGGCATTTGAGTACAATGGTAATCAAGGGCCCTTGTATCTGGTGCCGGGCAGCACATCGAGTTTCACTACATCAAGTATTCCTACGGCGCAACCCACCAATTTATCCTTCTATAATATTGGAGGAGCACAAATGCGAATGCAGTTCAACATAAGTGACGCGTCGAATTATCTGATGGTGGCATCAGAAAATCCCATAACTGGCACGCCGGCATCAGGGGTAACCTACACCGCTTCAGGTGAATGGGGAGATCCTGCGGCTTCTGTCTTGAATACCGGAGAACAGGTTATTTCGGCTGGTACAGCACGCACAAATATTAATCTCTCGGGATTGAATCCCTCTACAACCTATTATATTGCAGTTTTTGCGTATAATATTACAGGCGGGGAGCCACAATACCTCACCACGAATCCCTTAACAGGCTCGCAATCCACGGCTACCTACCCCACCGTTCAAACCTCCAATCTAACTGTTGATAATGTGACTGGGAGCAGTCTCAGACTCAACTGGACACGTGGTAATGGTAATAATGTTTTGATCATAGGACGTGCCGGAGGTCCCGTCAATGTTACGCCTGAGGATTTGGTAACCTATAATGCATATTACTCCAGTTTCGGAAACAGTTATGATCAAATTGGTGATACAGACAACTATGGGGTTTATAATTCATCCGGTACTTCCAGAACAATAACCGGACTGACACCTGGCGTAACCTATCATTTTACAGCTTTTGAACATAATGGAACGGAAACTCCGCTGTATTTAACGCCAGGTATTTCGACCAGCCAAATCACACTGGCTTATCCTGAAAACCAACCAACGAATCTAAGTTTTTATAGTGTTGAAGGAAACCGTTTCTACGGAAGCTTTTCGGGAAGTGGCGCACAACGTTACCTTGTTGTGGCATCTGAAAATCCAATTACGGCTATTCCGGATGAAGCATTGTCTTATACTGCCAGCTCCACTTTTGGAGCCGGGGATGAAATGAGTGAAGGCGTGTTTGTAATTCAAAATAATCAATCTACCTCGTTTTTAATGAGCGGTCTCGAACCTGCTACAAATTATTATGTGCAGGTATTCGCTTATAATTTCTCTGGAGATAATAATTATTATCTGACTGAAGACCCACTCAGTGGCAGTCAATCAACGATTGGTGCACCGAGCCTGCAGGCCAGTAACGGACTGGTGTTCAACCGCAGCGCCAATTCACTCGGCATCAACTGGACGCGCGGAAACGGTAACAGGATCATCGTCGTTGCCCGGGAAGGAGAAGCTGTAACGGATGATCCGCTGGATTTAACTTCATATTCTGCCTCTTCAAATTTCAATAGTAGTACATGGTATCAGCTATCTGAAGGTAACAAGATAGTTTATAACGGAACGGGTTCGCAAGTACAAATTACTAACCTGAATGAAGACACTACCTATCATTTCGCCCTGTATGAATACAACGGCAGCAGTTATCCTGTCTATCTGAAACCGGCTTATCGATTTGCTGCCTCTACGTTTGGCAGCCTGCCTACTGTTCAGACTTCAAATGCGACTTTCACCAATATTGGTGCCAGTCAGGCAACGGTTAATTTCACCGCCGGTAATGGCCCCTACAGGCTTGCGATAGCTAAAAAAGACAGCGAAATGACTTTTGAACCCACGAATGGATCGGAATATACAGCCAACAATGCATTTGGTAATTCCACCAACCTGGGAAGTAACACATTTGCCGTATTTAATGGGATGAATGAAACTTTTGTGATGCAGAATCTGGAACCAAGTTCTACCTATTTCATCAGATTTTTTGAATATAATTATAACGAAGCAGGTCAGCAATATCTGACACCAGGTTATACCGCATCGTTCAGTACGCCTTCGATCCCGACTATGGCAGCGGATAATCTGCAGATTACTGAAACCACCGAAACCACGGCTACCCTGAGCTGGCAAAATGGTAATGGAAATGCCAGAATCGTTGTCATGCGTGATGCTTCAACGGGTGGAACAATGCCTCAACCACAACATGGAGTAGTCTATAGTGCCAGTGCTGAATTTGGCTCAGGGGATGCTTTTGGCAGTGGATATGTAATTTATAACGGCTCTGGTAATACAGTGTCAATTTCAGATTTTACCTGGGATACGGCGTATGACGTCTTTATATTTGAATATAATGGAAATCAGCAAAATCCGGTTTATCAGCCAACCGGTTATCAAACTCAAATTACCATTACAGAAGATGTTTGCCCTGAAGAATATGTTTTTGATTTTCCCACCACCTACTGTAAAGATGAAACTCCACCGGAATTACCGTTAATTTCAGAAAATGGTATTGAAGGAACATGGTCACCAGCGGTGATAGACACTTCGGTGGCGGGTTCTGTGGAGTATATCTTTACGCCTGACACAGATTGTGAACCTTTCTCGGTCATGGTGAATATTACTGCACCTGTGGTTCCTGTATTTAACATTGTAACTGAATATCAGACGGACGAAACGGCCGGAACCTTATCCCCTGTTTCCGCCAACGGCATCAGCGGTACATGGTCGCCTGCTATTATTGACACCATGTCACCCGGCACTACCGAATACACCTTCACACCAGATGAAGGACAGTGTGCTGCAGCATACAGTATTACCGTTGTCGTGACTGATTGTCCTGCACCTGAATTTGCGGGTATGTTACTTGAATACTGCCGAAATGATGTGGCCGATGTATTACCCAACGTTTCTGATAACGGTATCGAAGGAAGCTGGTCTCCTGCCTCCATAAATACCACCAATGCAGGAAACTTTACCTATACTTTCACACCTTCGAATGGCTGTGACCCGGTGAGCTTTGAGATTACCATCTTAATGCCACAAACGTGGTATGAAGATGCAGACGGCGATGGATTTGGAAATGCATCTGTTGTGCAGACTGCCTGTTCAAAACCAGAGGGTTTTGTGGCTGCAGCAGGTGACTGCGATGATACAGACGAGAATATTAACGCAGAGGCACAATTCTTTTCTTACTCCGGAAATCCTGGATTTGTAAATACTTTGGTGAGTCCATTAACGGGTGCTCCAACAGATGAATATCAATTACAGGTGGTTTTCACCGATACGCGAAATATAATGCCGGCATTTGGTTATCCAAGAATCATCTTTGATTATAATGCCGATGGTATTTATAATACCTTAAATGATAAAACCATTGTTTTGGGCGAGGGTGACAGTTCGGATACAACAATTTCTGATGGGAAATTATATGTTGGAACTATCTCACCTTTGGAGCCGAACAGGAACTATAATATTTTTGCAGAAGTGATGATCAATGGTTGTCCGATCATATTTGGTCCATTCGACGCACCGGATGTTCTGATGCAGTCTGACATAGAAATCTTTGCGAATGATATTGTATTTGACAATCCGAATCCGGATCCGTCAAGCCCGCTTCAAATTACAGCTACCATTCACAATAAGAGTGATTTACCTGCTGAAAATTTCGTGGTCGGCTTAATAAATCAATGGGATCCCAATATTAACTATCCTGACCAAACGGTCACCTACATTGCACCAAATGGCTCTGCAGATGTTGTCTGGAACATTACAACACCTGATGAGATTGGCTGGATGCCAATGCAGGTTTCCATTGACAAAACCAATGTGATAGAGGAAAGCAATGAGCTGGATAACACCGCCGTAAGGCCATTTACCAATGGTGATTATAACATACCAGGGGCTATTGCCGTTGACATCAATGTTTCACCGGCCGTTGTGTCTCCAAATCATCCAAGTGTATATGTTTCAGGATATGCTTATTATATTGACACCGCGGTGCCACTTGAAGACCCAAGTGTGGCAGGTGCAACCGTTACTATTTATGTTGAGCATCTGAATTCCAGCATACAGGTACACACCGACAGTAATGGTATATTCAGAACCTCCTTTAATGGAGCCACTACCCCAGGCACTTATGATGTGACTGCAGAAGTTACGGATTATACGTTAACCGGCAGTGGTACAGATAACTATGAGGTTGTCTTTACGGAAGTGGCGGACTGGAGAATTCGGGTCATCTATGATGACAATTCCATTTTGGAAGGTGAGACTACCAGCGGAACAATTACGGTGACCAATAACGGAAATCAAAATTTACCTGAAACAGTGGTTGACTTTACGCAAAATGGAGGAAACCCAATGTTACCTTCCTCTTACAGTGTTCCTGCATTGAATGCAGGTGAATCTCATATGATTGACCTGGAGGACATGACATTCTCTACACCAGGAAATTACAGTATCTGTGGTACAATTAATTTAGATAATGTATTCCCGGAAACTTATTTAAATAATAATTCATCTTGTGATTATTTAAATGTTTTACCTGCTTTACCAGATCTTATTTCCTATTCGGGACCGCAGGGTACTGGTTATTTCTGTAACACAAATCCACATCCTTCTTTCTCGATCCGAAACATTGGACACGTTCCTTCCGGAAGTTTTAGTGTTGAGGTTGATGTATTCGAGGGATCTAGCTTGATAACTACAGAAACCTTTGAAATGGAAAGTTTAAATCCATCACAAATTTCTACTGTAGATCTTGCGTATGCCTATCCGTCAGAAGGAAATTACAGTTTTACTGTAAGAGTGGATGTTCCATTGGCTACCAATGGCGTGGTTACAGAACTTAACGAAAGTAATAATACGGCAGGTTACAGCCGTACTTTGACGGAGTGTAAGCCTGACTTAACGGTTTCCGGCTGTGGTTCAGGCATGAAAGTGGAACCGATTGACCCGGGTAATGCTTCTAATAACAATTACACAGCTACTATTCGCAACACAGGGAATGCCACCGCCTTCGCTCCATTTGATGTTAGTTTCAATGTTTTGAACGGAGCCAGCGAAACGGTGACAGTGAATAATGATCTGGCACCCGGCCAATCTGTTGTAGTAACAGTCATTATGCCATTTGCCGGATTTAATGAGCAGTTGGATGTAGTAGCAGATTCAGGAAATATTATTAATGAATTCAATGAAAATAACAATATGAACGGAAGCATGCTGTGTCATGAATTCTATCTTACCCCGCCACCATGTGGTGCATCAGGCGATCAGTTCTGGGGGCAGGATGAATTTATACAATATTCAACAGTAGTACCGTGGATTGAATTAGGGAATAATTATCTCTATGCGGCTTCAGAAGTTAATGTGAAGTTTGAAATGGAAACACCGTCTTCCGGTGGTTTCATTGAACTGGGTAACATTTTAGAAAACAATTTATTGGGTTGTGAATTTAGTTGTCATAATTTACATGAAGTATATTTAAATACTTCTGTTGTATTCTCTGAAACCGGAACCTACCGATTCAGATGGACCGTGGATTCTGATAATGCATATGATGAATGTGATGAAGATAACAATGTGTTTATCCGAACTGTGGAAGTAAAAAATCTTCCTGATATGCGGGTATTATCGCAATTCATAAATCCAAGTTCTTTGAATCCTGAGGTGAATGAGCTGATCACATTTGATATCACTTATGAAAATATTGCCTTCCCTAACACAGGTCAGGAAATGGATTTTGATATTTATGTTGATGAAGTTCTGCTTCAACGTATTGAGAATGTACCGGGATTATTCACCCATACGAATAATACAGTTCCCGTAACCGTTCCATGGTCTTCTAATGAAGCAGGTGCTCATATTGTTAGAATCGTGATTGATTCTAATCATGAGATTACCGAAGTAAGAGAAAACAACAATGAGGCCACTCGTGCTGTAATTGTAGGTGAAGCTTCCAACTTGTTCTTTACCTCATTGGCGGTATCGGATGATGAACCTGCTTTAGGTCAAATTATTTCCATCGATGGTGTTATAGAAAATAATGGAGATATTGACGCCGCGGCAGATGTAGCATTCTACTATTTGGACATCAATGGAAATGAGCAATATTTAGGTTCATTACCGGTAAGTGTAAATGCAGGTGAACAGGTGAATGTTACAAAAGACTGGACCGTTAGCAATCCCGAAACATTCATTATTGCCAGAATTGTCAATACTTCAGTCATTGAATTTGATGAAAATGACAACGAAGCTACCGTGGAACTTGGCGCAGGCATGACGCTTGAGTTTAGCTCTACCTTGGCATGTGCTACGGAAGACACCTTAGGAAGTGCAACGGTAAATGTTGTAAATGGCAGTGGTGATTATACGTTCAGCTGGAACATTGGTGATACTACCGAGACCATTCAACAACCGGCAGGCACTTATATTATCACAGTTACAGATAATGAATCAGGTGAAATCGTCACTGGATTTGTAACCATCTTCAATGATGAGGCTTGTACAGACTATTGTCCGGATGATCCTGAATTAACCTCACCTGTCGTTCCGGTGTTCAATTCAATTATGTCAGCTTATTGTCAAGATGATAACGCCTTTGATCTGCCTGCTACAGATGACAATAATATCAGCGGAACATGGCTACCGGCTTCAATAGATACTTCAACACCGGGGACATTTACTTATGTATTTACACCCGATATTGAATGTTCGCAGACATTTGAAATTGAAATCACCATTCATCCATCAAGTGTTTGGTATCAGGATGCAGATGGCGACGGTTTTGGTAATGAAGCTGTTTCTGTAACTGCCTGTGCACAGCCAGATGGATATGTGGCAGAAGCCGGTGACTGTGATGACAGTGACAATACCATCTACCCGGGTGCAACAGAAATCCCGAACGACGGTATCGACCAGGATTGTGACGGTTCTGATCTGGTAGTTGTCATCGACGGAGATAATGACGGTGTGGCTGATGACGCAGATAACTGTCCTAATACCTATAACCCGGACCAGGAAGACCTTGACGGTGACGGTATTGGTGACGCCTGTGACGATGACATAGACGGTGATGGTGTTCTTAATGAGGACGATTGTGATCCATATGATGCATCAGTAGGTGCAGGTACGGTATGGTATCAGGATGCAGATGGTGACGGTTTTGGTAATGAAGCTGTTTCTGTAACTGCCTGTGCACAGCCAGATGGATATGTGGCAGAAGCCGGTGACTGTGATGACAGTGACAATACCATCTACCCGGGTGCAACAGAAATCCCGAACGACGGTATCGACCAGGATTGTGACGGTTCTGATTGGATCGTTATCGAATTTGACTGCCCTGCATTAGAGGCTAACTTCGGTGATGCTTGTGATGACGGTGATGCAACGACCGAGAATGACATGATCAATGAAAATTGTGAATGTGAAGGTACGCCAGTACAGACAAGTGATGCTGACGGTGACGGTGTAGCTGATGACGTAGATAATTGTCCTAATACCTATAACCCAGACCAGGCTGATGGTAACGGTGATGGTCTTGGCGATGCGTGTGAAGCTTGTGACGTGCCTTATATGGTAGAATTAACCAGAACCAGCGATACAACGGCAACGTTCACCGCAGGTAACTCTGTGTGGCACTACCAAGGTACCGCCAACAGAGCTGGCAGACCTCTACGTCCTTATCCAATGTATGGTATGAATGACATGACTGTTCCACATACGCAGTATGCTTTGGTCCCAGCTTTCGAATATGATGTTTGGTTGAGAACGATCTGTGATGATGGATCATTTAGCCCTTGGGCAGGTCCTTTCTTCCTTCCAACCTTCGAGACAGGCGCTAGAAGAACTCCTAGAATGGACATTACGCCTAACCCTGCTATTGCAATCGTGAAGATTTCTAAAGTAGAGGCTAAAACTATCGAAGTATTTGATATGAATGGTGGACATGTGAAAACATTCAACACCAATGACAATCAATTTGATATGACAGGATTACCAACTGGTAAATATAACTTAAGAGTTATAGATGCAGAAGGTAATATCCACTACGATCAAGTGATTAAAAAGTAACTTCCAAAAGAATGGAAACAGATTAAAAGAGCGGCTCACATGGGCCGCTCTTTTAATATTAAAAATGTAATATTCAGTTTCAATATTCCTCATTGTAAGTTGTATTTGGGCAATATATTCATTTTATTACACTATTTTTCTTGTGATTTTCTTTTCATATCATAAAATAAATTATTATATTCGTAAGTAAACCAATTACTCAAATTACTATGAAAAAAATTCACTTTTTGTTTATTCTCATGTTATGCATAACATGGGGATTTTCGCAGCATTCAGAAATTAGTAACACAAATCCTGATATATCTTTATCGGATAATTTGTTACCTGAAAATTACCTTTTAGAGACGGAGAACACAGCAGAATTATGTGCAGATGGCATAGACAATGATGGTGACGGACTTGCCGATTGTGATGATCCTAAATGTCAGGCTTTGTCAAACAATATCGGATGTACAACCTGCTTTGGCGATGGATTATCTTTTGCGGATGAAGTGATTGAATATGTTCAATATTGTTCTAACAATATTTCGACAGATCCATCAGCTGCATTAGGGATGCCAGATTTTACCTCTTCAGATACGCATGTTTCCTTGGGGACGGGATACATAAAACTTGGTTTTACCAATAATACTCTGGTCAATTCCGGAGATTCAGAGCCAGATTTACATGTTTTTGAAGTTGGACCCAGGGTTGAAGGATCGTTTATAGAACTTAGGCCTGTCAATGCTGCAACAGAACTTTTATGTATTGCTGCAGGCTTGTTAGACACAGATTCAGATGGATTTTATGAATTTGGACAAATTGGCGGGTCATTGGCTTCGGTTGATGTCGATGCGTTTTTTGATAATTTGCCTCCACAATCTGTCTATTTTAATGCGATAAAGATTACAGACGCTATCGGAAGTTGTTCAACCAGTACGCCAGGTCCTGATATCGATGCCGTTTGTGTTCTTTCTAATATTTCTTGTGGTGTAGGTCAAGCCTGTGATGACGGTAATGATTTGACCGAAAACGACATGATCAATGAAAATTGTGAATGTGAGGGTACACCTATTCAATTCGATTGTCCCGAACAACAATTAAACATCGGTGATGCTTGTGATGATGGCAATGAAATGACAGAAAATGACACGATCAATGAAAATTGTGAATGTGAAGGTACGCCTATCGTTACGTATGACTGCCCAGGATTAGAAGCTAACTTCGGAGATGCTTGTGATGATGGTGATGCTACGACCGAAAATGACATGATCAATGAAAATTGTGAATGTGAAGGTACGCCGGTACAGACAAGTGATGCTGACGGTGACGGTGTAGCTGATGACGTAGATAATTGTCCTAATACCTATAACCCAGACCAGGCTGATGGTAACGGTGATGGTCTTGGCGATGCGTGTGAAGCTTGTGACGTGCCTTATATGGTAGAATTAACCAGAACCAGCGATACAACGGCAACGTTCACCGCAGGTAACTCTGTGTGGCACTACCAAGGTACCGCCAACAGAGCTGGCAGACCTCTACGTCCTTATCCAATGTATGGTATGAATGACATGACTGTTCCGCATACGCAATATGCTTTGGTGCCTGCCTTCGAATACGATGTCTGGCTAAGAACAATTTGTGGTGATGGTACTTACAGTGCATGGTCTGGTCCTTACTTCATTCCAACCTATTCAGGCATGGCAAGAAGAAGCACCCCAACCATGGAGATTACGCCCAACCCTGCAGTGGCGGTGGTGAACATCACCCGCGTTGAGGCCAGAACCATCGAGGTGTTTGACATGAATGGAGGACACGTGAAAACGTTCACAACAAGTGATAATCAAATTGATTTAACTGGGTTACCTGTGGGTAAATATAGCCTACGTGTGGTAGACTCAGAAGATAATATTCATTTCGATCAGGTGATTAAAAAGTAAATCCGTAAATTTTTAAGGATGGAAACCGCTTCTTTTCAGAAGCGGTTTTTTTATGCCCAGAAATAAACATATAAAACCTCATGGCGGGGAAGGTTTGAAAAACCTGACGCGGCAATCTGTCCAGCAACGGAGCACACGCCAAAAAGATGGCTTCTTCACTTCGCTGCGCTTCGTTCATCGCAATGACGTTTATAAAGAAAAGCGACGTTGCGACAACTACCAGCATTTCCGTCGAAATGATTACGTGCTATTCTACAAAAAAAAGGCTACTCCAATGGAATAGCCTTTTATAAAATTTAATGTGTATAATTATTTCTCAATAAAGATTACACGTCTGTTTGCATGGTTTTTCCACTCAGGACAA
>CAZKJO010000057.1:0-11301 GCA_964553105.1 uncultured Weeksellaceae bacterium
TTTTTTATACTAATTGATTAGAATCTTTTAATTGAAGAGTGTTAATATTCATCTTATCAATTATTCCAATAAAAGTCGGTTTCTTTTGGAATGATTATTTCTTAAAACAGAATCAAAAAAAACAATATTATGCAAGAAACACAAGCAGAGCCGCAAATCAATACAGAGGCTTTCAATCTAAAAAATTTAAGTGTAGATAACCTAGCTGATATGGCCATTACTTATGGTTTGAAAGCCATTGGAGCTATTTTAATAATCATTGTAGGATTTTGGTTAGCAGGAAAATTGTCAAAGCTTATTGGCAAATCTTTCGAAAAGACAGATATGACAATTTCTATGCGAAAGTTTATACAGAGCTTAATAAGCATTGCGTTCAAAATCTTAGTCATACTTGTTGCCATGAGCACGGTAGGATTTGAAGTTACGGCATTTGTTGCCTTGTTAGGTGGTTTGGCAGTAGGTGTAGGATTAGCGCTCCAAGGAAGTTTGGCCAATCTCGCTGGAGGAATTTTAATTTTACTATTCAAGCCGTTTAAAGTAGGAGATTATATAGAATCAATAGATAAAGCTGGTACAGTCGAAGAAATCTCTGTTTTGCAAACTATACTTTTAACACCTGATATGCGTACAGTTATTTTACCTAATGGAAGTGTTTTTAATAACCCAATCATTAACTTTTCTAGATTTGGAGTTCGTAGGGTAGAAGTAAAGGTAAGAATCGGTCATGATGACGATTTTGATAAAGCCAAAGAGGTATTAATGCAGGTGTTCAAGAATGAACCATTGATGTTAAATGATAGAGACTATATCGTAGAAATCCAGGAGTTTGGTGATAGCAGTATCAATTTAGCAATGTATGGTTATACAAAGACTGAAAATTACTTAAAGGCAGGTTGGAACTTAAACCGTTCTGTTAAGAAAGCCTTAGACGAAAATGGATTCAATATCCCATATCCTCAAAGAGATTTACATATTATAAATACTAACTTTAAAGATGATTTGAAAGCTTAATAGTTAGTAGAACTTAGTAGCAAAAAAAAGCCATGAATTTCAGAATTTATGGCTTTTTTATTTATTATAATGACTCAGGCTTAATCAAACATGTCTTTAACACGTTCAAAGAAAGATCTGTTTTCCTTTTGATTTACGGGGTCAAAGTTATCTTCCTCACGCATCTGCTCAAAGAAATCTCTTTGTTTTTTATTTAATTTCTCTGGAATAAATGCATTCACATGCACAAATAAATCACCCGAACCATATCCTTCTAAACTTGGTAAACCTTTATTTTTTAATCTTAAGATTTTACCACTTTGTGTTCCTGGTTCTATTTTAATTTTAGCACGACCTGTCGCAGTTGGAACTTCTTTTTCGGCTCCTAGAATAGCATCAGATAAACTCACATTTAAATCATAATGTAGATTGTTGCCATCTCTTTGTAATTCTGGGTGTGCTTCTTCTTCTATAACTACAATCAAGTCCCCAGCAATACCTCCAAAGGGAGCTTCATTACCTTTTCCTCTTACTTGTAATTGAATTCCTTCTCTTGCTCCAGCAGGAATTTTGATTTCAACGGTTTCATCTTTTTTGATCAAACCTTGATTGTTTGCACCCGTTGGAATCTTATCAGCTAATTTACCTGTACCACGACAAGAGCTACAAGCCGAAGCTGTTTGCATTTGACCTAAAGGTGTGTTCATAACACGTACTTGCTGTCCACTTCCATTACATGTCGGACAAGTTTTGAAAGTAGCATCTGGGTGAAGCATCATTCGTGTAACCTTAACTTTCTTATTTACACCTTCCATCATTTCTTCTAAGTTCAAACGAACTCTGATGCGTAGGTTCGATCCTTTTTGTTGACGAGTTCCACCGCCACCAAAACCACCGAATCCACCAAATCCGCCGCCACCACCAAAGGCACCACCGAATATGTCACCGAACTGAGAGAATATATCCTCCATGTTCATGCCGCCGCCAAATCCGCCTCCTGCAGCTCCGCCAACACCTGCATGACCATACTGATCATATCTAGCTCTTTTGTTGTCGTCGCTCAAAACTTCATAAGCCTCAGCAGCTTCCTTAAATTTTTCTTCTGCTTCTTTGTTATCGGGGTTTCTATCTGGATGGTACTTAAGTGCAACTCTTCGATAAGCTTTTTTAATTTCGCTTGCCGATGCATCCTTAGAAACACCTAAAATTTCGTAGTAATCTCTTTTTGACATATTTTAATTATTTTCCAACTACCACCTTGGTATAGCGAATTACTTTTTCGTTTAACATATATCCCGTTTCTACAACATCCACAATTTTACCTTTTAGGTCATCTGATGGCGAAGGAACTTGCGTGATAGCCTCATGCTTGTCTAAGTCGAAATCATCTCCTATTGAAGTTTCGATTGCTTCTAGACCTTTATTTTTAAGAATGTTGACCAATTTATTATGAATTAATTCAACACCCTTCAAAAGATTTTCGTCCTCTGCTTTACTAATTTCAAAGCTAGCACGCTCAAAATCATCCAAAACGGGCAATAAGTCACCTAATAGTGATTCGTTAGCAGTTTTATATATATCCAAACGTTCTTTGGTGGTTCTCTTTTTGTAATTCTCGAACTCAGCAAACAATCTTAGATTCTTGTCTTTTTGCATCGCCAATTCGTCAGCTATAGAAGTTTTGTTATCAGCATCTTTAGACTGCTCTTCTTGTGCCTCATCATGGGTCTCTTCTGCTACTTGATCCAAGTTTTCATCTAAGTTTTCTTTATTTTCTTGATCCATTTTATTCGATTTTAGAATGTTTTGGCAAATACGTTGCCAATGAGTTTTGAGTGACATACTGTCATACTGTTTTTAGCAATCGGCAAAGTTACGATTAAACTAGCGTATAAGACGACAAATGCCCGCTATTATCCGTAAATTTTATAATGAATTATACTTAAAAACATTAGAATTAAAGACTATTTAATTTCTCATAAAGATTTATAAACTTTTGATAGCAAGTATTTAGTTTCAATTAAAAATAAAATCTACATTGGTGTATTAACTTGAATTGATTAAATTTGTGAGATTGATACATAATAAAACAAATAAATAATGAAAAAATCTTTATTAAGCGTTGCTTTAGCTTTTCTGAGTGTATTCGCTTGGGCAGATGAAGGTATGTGGTTAATGACCTTTATCGAGAGGCTGAAATATGCTGATTGGCAAAAAGAAGGTCTAAAGCTTACGCCAGAAGAAATTTACAGTGTTAACAATGCGAGTTTAAAAGACGCAATCGTTCAATTTGGTGGTTATTGCACCGGAGAAATGATTTCAGATGAAGGATTATTACTTACCAACCACCATTGTGGTTATGGTGTAATCGCTGAATTGTCTTCAGAAGACCAAGATTACCTAAAAGATGGGTATTGGGCTTATGAGAAATCTCAAGAACTAAAACCAGAAAATCTTTATGTTCGTTACTTAGTTAGAATGGATGACGCGACAGAAAGAATTATGAAAAAACTTTCTCCATCTATGTCTTCTAGCGATAGACAAGACGCTATAAAAGCAGAAATGGAATTGATTCAAAATGAAAACAGCGAAGATGGTAAATATGTTGTAGAAGTCAAATCATTCTATGGTGGAAATGAGTTTTATTACTTTGTGTATCAAGATTTTACTGATGTAAGATTTGTTGGTGCTCCTCCTTCTTCTATTGGAAAATATGGTGGAGACACAGATAACTGGGAGTGGACTAGACATACAGGTGACTTTGCGTTGTTCCGTGTTTATGCAGATGCTAACGGAAACCCTGCAGATTATTCTCCTACAAACGTTCCATACAAGCCTAAACACTCTTTGCCTATCAAAACTGGTGGTGTAAAAGAAGGTGATTTTGCTATGACAATTGGTTACCCAGGTAGTACAGATAGATATATGTCCTCTTTTGGTATCGAACAAGCTATTAATGTAGAATATCCAACGTGGGTAGATGCAGCTAATACAGCGATGGTTCAAATGAAGAAACATATGGATAAATCAGATGCAACTAGATTGAAGTATGCTTCTCAGTATTCAAGTTTAGCTAACTATTGGAAAAATAGAATCGGTATGATAGAGGCTTTAAACAAATTGAATACTGTTGGAAAGAAAAGAAAATATGAAGCTGATTTTGCTACTTGGGCTAAAAAAGATCCTAAGAAATACGGAAAAGTATTGTCTAACTTAGAGAACTACTACCAGAACACCAATGACTATGTTAAAAACAGAACTTATATCGTTCGTGGTTTCTTAAGAGGTAGCCAATTATCTTTAGCGCCTTATAGAATTTCACAAATGTGGGAGACTTATAGCCAACAAGACGATGCTAACAAAGCTGCAATGATGGAGCAAATTAAGCCTCGTATTGAAGAATTATATGCAAGTATGGATATGTCTGCAGAAGCTGATATTCTTGCTGCTTTATTAGATGGATATGTTAAGAGTATTCCTGCGGATGGTGTAATTCCAGCAATTAAAGATATTCAAAAAGAATACGGAAGCTTCAACGCATATACTAACAAAATTGCTTCTTCTTCAGTTTACAGTAGTGCAGACAAAGTAATTGCTGCATTTGAGAACAACAACGGAGATGCGCTTAAAAATGATATCTTAAGTAGTTTATCTAATGGTTTGTTTGAATCATTCAGAAATACACCAAAAGAAATCGAATCCTTAAATGAGTCTTACGAGAAAAACTTTAGATTATTCATCGATGGAATGAGAAAAACTTATCCAAACAGAGTATTCTATCCAGATGCAAACTTTACTATGAGATTATCTACAGGTAAGATTGTTGGTTTACCAGAAAATCCAAAACGTCCTAGCGATGCTGCTGGAAACTACTACACTACTTTAGAAGGTGGTATGCAGAAGCACATTCCAGGTGATGAGGAATTCGAACAACCAACTCCATTAATCAAATTGTATAATACAAAAGATTACGGAAGATGGGCAACTGCTGATGGTAAGTTACCAGTTAACATTTTATCTGATAACGATATCACAGGTGGTAACTCAGGATCTCCTGTTATCGGTGGAAACGGTGAGTTAATCGGTTTAGCATTCGATGGTAACTGGGAAGCGATGTCAGGTGACATTGAATTCGAACCAGAATTACAAAGAACAATTAGTGTAGACATTAGATATGTAATGTTTATTATCGATAAATACGCAAACGCTCAAAATATTATTGACGAGTTGAAATTTGTTGACTAATACTCAATATAATTATAATTCTAAATCGCTTGGTAAATATACCAAGCGATTTTTTTTTGTCTCCACTTTTAATCGAAAGATGTCATTGCAATTTTCTATTTTTACGCAATGCAGCAAAATAAAGATTTTATCTTAAGAAACTGGCCATTTTTATTGGTTGCTTTCTTTTATTTGATCCTAGGGATTTCTCTAAACAAATATTATGGAGAAGATGATTTGCACTTATTGCTTAATCAATATCATATGCCTTGGTTGGATTATTTCTTTAAATATTTCACCAAAACGGGTGAACTCTTATTTGGACTTTTAATTTTCGCCTTTATCATATGGAAAAGTAATTGGAGAATGCTGCTCACCTATGTTTCTACTGCTGTTATGCAAGCCTTTATTATTATTGGAATAAAGCGAGTTTTTTTCGAACATCATCACCGCCCTGGATATTACTTCCAAGAGTTGGGGGTCGACTTAAATTTGGTAGAAGGAATAAAGCAAGGAATCACATTCACATTCCCTTCTGGGCATACGTCCACAGCTTTTTTTGTGTTTCTATTTGTATCTTTATTAGTCAAAAATAATTGGGTAAAGTTCCTTTTAGGAATTTCCGCGGTTCTTGCCGCTATTTCAAGGATATATCTATCTCAGCATTTTATGCAAGATACAGTGGCAGGTGCAATAATCGGTATGTTTAGCTTGGCATTTTGTTATTATTTATGGTTATATATTGATTATCCTTTCTTGAGTGGACAAATTAGAAAGACTAAGAAAAAGAGCTTTTAAAATACTTTCCTACACCAGTATTTTGTCTCTTGCCAAAGATTAATTAGCTTTAAGAAAACTATCTGATGAAGACCTTAAGAATAGCATTATTAGAGTACGATATTGTATGGGAAAATCCGGCTAAAAACTTTGAGAAAATTGATGAATTACTCAAAAACGTTGAAGCGGATATATTCTTATTGCCCGAAATGTTCTCCACAGGCTTTACCATGAACCCAGAAAAGAATGCCGAACCTATATTTGGAAAATCTTTTAAATATCTACAACAAAAAGCAATTGATCATCAAGCAGCTTTTTGCGCAAGTGTACCAACCAAATCAGATGGACAGTACTTTAATCGATTGTATTGGGTGGAGCCTAATGAAACTTTTGTAATCTATGATAAACGCCATCTTTTCTCATTAGTAGGAGAAGAAAAGCATTATACAGCTGGTCTAGAAAGAAAAGTTATCGATTATAAAGGTTGGCGTTTGATGCCACAGATTTGTTATGATTTAAGATTCCCAGTTTGGGCACGAAATGATTTGAATTATGATGTTATTTTTTATGTAGCCAATTGGCCAGAAAGAAGAAAAACAGCTTGGTTGAGTCTCTTACAAGCACGTTCTATAGAAAATATTTCCTATTGTATTGGGGTTAATAGAATCGGTGATGATGCACAAAATATTTATCACTCTGGTGATAGTAATGTGTTTGATGCACAGGGGAATAAACTAGAAAGTCTATCTGAAAGTAAAGAAGTTTTAATCTATGAGCTTAATAAAAAGGACTTATTAGAAACTCGAGAGAAGTTCAAGTTTTTGAACGATAAAGATGATTTTAAAATTATCTTATAAACTACAGTTAGTCAAATAGATATAAAACCAAAATGAAAGTATTAAAAATTAATCCTTAGTAATTAAGTTAAATTTAAATTCTTTCTACTTTATACATTTGACTCTTCTAACTAGGTAGAAGTTACATCCGTATCCTCAGCCCACTTTCCATTGACCTTAAGAAGCTGCTCTAGAATATCACGAACACAACCTTTTCCTCCTTCTTTTTGAGAAATATACAAAGAAATCTTTCTAATTTCTGGTGCAGCATCTTTGGGACAACAAGGTAAGCCTACCATTTGCATAACCTCGTAATCAGGCATGTCATCCCCCATAAAAGCTACTTCATCAGCACTAAAACCGTATTTGTCTAGAAAATCATTGAAATCATCTACTTTATGACGAGAAGCCATATACACATCGGTAATTCCTAGATAGTTCATTCTTTTTTTTACCGCGGCCTCATTTCCACCTGTAATCACACAAATTGGGAATCCTTGTTTCACCGCCAATTGCATAGCATAGCCATCACGTGTATTCATGGTACGCGTCATACTACCATCTGGCATAAGAACCAAACTACCATCTGTCAAAACACCATCCACATCAAGTACAACCGCCTTTATATCGTTTAATTTAGATTTATAATTCATTGTTGTGGTTTTGGGTGATAGAATCACTAATGATACGGTATAGGTCTTTAGCATCCGAATTTTTCATCAATTCTAAATGTTTCTCTATAACAATTTGGTCATTTCTTTTTGCTGGTCCAGTTTGTGCCTCAAATGGAGATAAATCCTCTAATTTTTCCGCGGTTTCTTTGATTAATGGTTTTAAATAATCAAACGACAAACCTGCGTCTTTGGTTATTTCTTCACCCATACTATACATATGGTTCACAAAGTTACAAACCCAAACTGCCGCCAAATGTAACTTAGCTCTTTGATCTGAATCAATGATTTGAACCTGATTGGTAATTCTTTTGGCAAAATCCTTTAATTGCTCAGCATTTTCGGGAGATTCCGCTTCTACAAAGAAAGGGATATCATCATAATCCAAGAATTTACCTTTGGTGAAAGTTTGTAATGGATACAAAACTCCTTTGCGGTAATTACCTTTTAAAGCTGACATCGGTATTGAACCAGAGGTATGAACTACCATGGTATCGTCGAATGGAATATGTAGAGACAATTCCGTAATCGCTGAATCTGAAGCTGCGATTACAAACAAATCAGCTGGCTCTAATTCCGAAATTTTGTCGGTGTAATTAATCTTATTTGCTTCGCCAATTCTTTCGGCTTTATGCAAGGTTCTGTTGTAAATTTGCTTTACCTGTAATGTGTTTTGAACAAAAGCCCGTGCCAAGTGAAATGCAACATTTCCAGCGCCAATAATACTAACGGTTCTTATAGGATTTTTCATCGTGAGCAAAGATACTTTATTGTTTTATTTATATAAAATGAAAAACTTAAAAAAAGCCTTTCGGTTTCTTAAAATAAAATGACTCTATGTTATTTTTAATTTAGCTAAGATTTAAACTCTTTTTAAGGCTATTCGTCAAGTAATCAATTAATTTGATTTTGAAATATTCGCAATCAGACTTGGGTTTTGCTAGATTCAGGGATGAGATTTTAATTAAATTTATGTTAAGATTGAGTTTTTCGTAATTCATGTGTAACAAAAGCTAAGTTCGTATCACTAATAGCAATAACACAATGGAAATATAAATTTAACCAAATGAAAAACTTATTAACAGCAGTTTGTATGGCGGCGCTACTAGCTCCTCCTTTGGCATTTGCTAACCCCGTTTTGGAAACTGTGGAGATTTTGAGCGAAGAAATGGGACAGATTACAGGTCGAGTAGTCAGTCAAGATGGATTGGGGATTCCTTATGCATCGGTAGAAATCTTTGATGATGCAGGGGAATTGATTGATGGTGTATTAACCGATGGAGATGGAAACTTCACTTTATCTAATAAAGTTTTTGGTTCTTATACCTTGAAAATTTCGGTTGTGGGACAGAAAGCTATCGAAAGAATTGTTGAGATTTCACAGGAACAACAAAACTTGGGAGATATCATTTTAACCGATGACGTCATTAACTTAGGTGAAACTACCGTTAGAGGTGAGGTTTCTAAAATTAGATCAGAAATCGACAAAAGAGTTATTGAAGTTGGTAAAGATTTAGTGAGCGCAGGAGCAACTGCTGGAGAAGTTTTGAATAACATTCCTTCATTAAACGTTGATCAACAATCAGGAGCTTTATCCTTAAGAGGAAATAGTAATGTTCGTGTTTTCGTTGACGGAAAACCAAGTAGCATTCCTGCAGATCAATTATTAAAGCAATTACCATCTAATTCGATTGAAAAAGTTGAGATTATTACGAATCCATCAGCTAAATATGAGCCAGATGGAAACTCAGGGATTGTAAATATTATTACGACCAAAGAAAAGAGAAGAGGATATAATGTTACTACAAATTTAGGATATACACGTGGTGCAAAAAACAAGTACAATGGTTCGGTGAATGCTAACTTAAACACGGGTAACTTCAATTTGTTTGGTAATTATAGTGCCAATGCAGGAGAAAGCAACATGAGTGGTAAAATGGTTAACAAAACAATGGGAATCAATCAATACTTAACACTACCTGGTGAAAACGAAATGCATTTAGCTAAACTTGGTTTTGATTGGTTTATCAATGACAAAACAGCTATGACGGTTTATACCAACCAATCGTTTGGTAATATGGATATGAACAATGTTTCTTACCTAGACTATATCAATGGTGGAAGCTTTAGAGATGCTTCTGATTATGGATATGATAGAAACGGAAGTGACTACAGCATGAATATTAAGCGTGATTTTGAAAAAGAAGGACATTCCCTAGAGTTGGACGCTTTCTATTCTAATTTTGCGATGGATGGTCATACAGATTTTGAATGGCAAACAGCTATGCAAGGAATTGAAGACCCAACCTTAGCCAATCAATTAGGATATTATGATCAAGCTGACGAAAAAGATATCAAAAATACACGTGTTAAATTAGACTATACTTTACCATTTGCAGAAAAAGGTAAAATTGAAGCTGGGTTTAACTTTGTGAAAGATGCTAATGAAAATAGTTTATTAACTTCTCAACATTTGCCAGTTTATAACGAAGGAGCTTATGTAGGTAATTTAGAAGCACAAAATACATTCTTTGACTTTGATAGAAATATTGCTGCATTATATTTAAACATTGGTTACCAATGGGAAAAACTAGGAATGCAAGTAGGTGTTCGTGGTGAAAAAGTAACTGAAGATATTTTAACGGTATTAAATGGAAGTGCTGATATAGATGATGCAAGAAGTGAATTGAATAGAGATCAAACTAATTTCTATCCTTCTGTATTCTTTACTTACCAAGCTACCAAATCAGATCAATTTAGTTTAAATTATTCTAGAAGAGTAGACCGTCCAGGTGTTTGGGCATTGAGTCCAATCCGTCAATGGCAAACAGCAAGTATGCGTCAAGAAGGAAATCCAAACCTTAAACCTCAGTTCACAGATTCTTATGAATTAGGATACATGAAGACCATCGGTAGAATGGGTAGCATCAATGCTTCTGTTTTCTATAGAAAGGTTAATGATGAAATGACGCAATTGACTTATTTAGACGAGGTAAATCCTAACATTACCATCATGAGACGTGATAACGTGGATGATAATCAATCTTATGGAGCGGAAGTGTCTTGGTATTTAAAAGCAAATAAATGGTGGAGTTTAAATGGTGGACTAAATCTTTATCAAAGTACGCTAAAAAGCATCTTAGCTGATCAAGGAAATTATGAAGTAGAAAGTACCGATTTCACAGGAAGACTAAGTAATGATTTTGCATTAAATAAAGCATTAAAACTTCAATTATTTACCATGTACATTGGAGATAGAAAAACCTTACAAGGCTCTAGAGAGTCTATGTTTAGACAAGACATTGGGTTGCGTTATAGCTTTGCGCAAGGAAAAGGAAGTGTTTCTGCACGATTGAGTGATATTTTCGATACTTTCTATGCTAAGTCGTATATGGATAGACCTGTGGTTCAAGAAAATGAATTCCATTGGGAGAGTAGAACATTCTACATTGGTTTAAATTACTCATTCGGAGGTAAAGTTAAGACCAGAGCAGAAAAACAAAGAAATCAAGGAGACCACGACGCAGGTGGTATTGGCTTCTAAGTCAGAATAATATAAAAAAAGAAAAAGCTGTCCATTGGGCAGCTTTTTTTCATTAGTTGTGTAAATGTCACTTAGATGTAGCATAAAATAAAGCCTAAGTAGTTATTAATTAAATACTTAGGTTTTAAAAAGTGCTCACGGCGGGATTCGAACCCGCACGTCCTTAAGGACACCACCCCCTCAAGATGGCAAGTCTACCAGTTTCTCCACGTGAGCATGGAATAGAGGCGCAAAGTTAATTAAATTATTGAATTTTTAT
>CAZKJO010000058.1:0-11287 GCA_964553105.1 uncultured Weeksellaceae bacterium
GATTGATAATTGGAAGAATCTTATCCACCATTTTAGAACCTAAATGTCCTGCCCATGGTAAAACCTCAATTTCATCAGGAAATATAGTTTCAATTTCTGTCTTTTTCTTCAACTTGGTTTCAATAGAAATTTTTTTGATGTCATATGGAATTAAAACTTCCATAGCTTCTTCTAAATTTCCAATGGTCGCAGTAATACCCCAAATTTTAAGTTGAGCGTTAAATTTTTGAAGATAAGAGATGGCTAATTCTGTAAGGACTCCGCGCTTGCTGCCAAGCAACTCGTGCCATTCATCTACGGCAATACATTGAATATTTTTAAAAAATTGGTGATGATTTTTCATGGCGAATAACAAGTGAAGCGTTTCTGGAGTTACAATCAATACTTCTGGCATCGAACGCGCTTGTCTTTGTTTCACTTTGGCTGGCGTATCACCATTTCTTGTTTCAACAACCCAATCTAATCCCACCTCATTAATAACTTCTTGCATGGCACGTTGTAAATCCTTGGCTAATGAGCGTAGTGGAGAAACCCAAATGAGCTTTATCCCTTTACCAGCATATTTTTTTGGGTTATTTAAATAATCTGTAAGAACGGCTAAGAAAACAGAAAATGTTTTTCCATAGCCCGTTGGTGCAACGACCATTCCACTGTGCCCCGTGATGTATTTAGCCCAAGATTCTTCTTGAAAAGGAAATGGTTCATTGCCATTGGAATTCATCCAATCAGTAATGATTTTGTATCCTTCACTATTTTTAAATTTCGACACTCGCTTAATCCTTTAAATTAATCAATAGATAGTGAATCAATTAAAGCTTTGACGCTTTCTATGGTATCGATTTCGTCAACTGTTTTATCTCTTCTCCATCTTTTAATTCTTGGAAATCTTAAAGCAACACCAGATTTATGGCGATTACTTAATGCAATTCCTTCAAATGCGATTTCAAATACAAGTTCAGGTTTAACAGTTCTAACTGGCCCGAATTTTTCAATCTCATTTTTACGAACAAATCGACTAACTTCTTGAATTTCTTTATCCGTTAATCCAGAATAGGCCTTGGCAATGCTAACCAATTTCTCACCATCTCTCACTGCAAAAGTATAATCACTATAGTGACCACTTCGTCTTCCAGAGCCACGTTGAGCATAAATCATAACGGCATCAATCGTTAGTGGATCGACTTTCCATTTCCACCAATCGCCCTTTTTTCTTCCGGTATGGTAGGGGGAAGCTTTTTGTTTCAACATCAGACCTTCAGAGTTTAAAGAACGTGCTTCTTCTCTTATTTTTCTTAAATCTTCCCACTTTACAAAAGGAATAATTTCGGATAATTTGATAAGGTCACTCTGAACGTGTACCGTAATTTCTTCTAATTTTTGACGCCTATATGTTAATGATTTTTCTCGAATATCAGTATCATTCCATTCCATGCAGTCGTACATGTAGAAACCTATAGGAACTTCTTCTAAAAGTTTTTTGGTGACATTTTTACGATTTAATCTTTTTTGTAAATCATTAAATAGCAAAATATTTCCGTCTTTGAGTGGAAGTATTTCGCCATCAATCACGAAATCCTCTTTTATATTTTTGAAAACCTCTACCAATTCAGGGAATTGAGTCGTAACTAATTCCTCTCCACGCGACCAAATAAAAATTTTATCATTACGCTTAACAATCTGCCCTCGAATTCCATCCCATTTGTATTCAACCTGCCATTCCTGGGGCAAGCCTAACTCAGATAAATCTTTTTCAAGTGGATAGGCCAAGCAGAAGGGGTATGGCTTGGAATCATCGTAATTAATGTGTTCTCCTGAAATTAATTCATCAAAGCTAATTGAATCCATGTCCCAATTACCGATGATGCTATGCATTAATTGATTTGCGTCCCGTCCAGAATATTTAGATAATCCATTGACCAAGGTTTTTTTGGAAACTCCAATCCTAAAACTTCCGCCAATTAATTTATTAAATATTAACCTATCTTGTTGAGACAAACCATTCCATGCATTAATTACATAAACCTTTTTGTCCTCATCAGATTTAGATTTAAGTTCTTTTAATTCATTCATCCAAACATGAAGCGGTTTGTTGATTTCATTTTGAGGTTCCGGTAAAATAAGGGAAATAGTTTCTGCTAAATCTCCTACAGCCGAATAACTTTCTAAAAATAACCATTCCGGAATGTTAGCGATTTCCATCGCCCATTCTTTCATGAGTGTGGTTTTGACAGGACGTTTTGGTCTTTTTCCAGTAAAAAGAGCAATTAACCACAATTTATCGCGGTCCTCGGCCGTCTCAAAATAGTTAGCCAATGCAGCAATCTTTGCATTGGTCTTATTAGTCATTTCGACGGTAGATATGAGTTCAGAGAAGTGTTTCATGGTCAGGACTTTAACTCGGTTTCGGATTTTTCTTCTTCGCCATATTCTGTCTTTAGCTCATAAGACTCAATCCCAATTTCATTTAAATATTTAGCAAAAGTAGCCTGAGACCCATGTGTTACATATACTTTTTCGGCTTCTGTTGCATTAACTGCAGAAATTAATCCATCCCAATCCGCATGATCGCTTATAGGAAAGCCAGCATCAACAGATTTCCATCTTCTGTTACCTCTAATTTGCATCCAACCCGAACAAATTGCTGTCGCTGCATTGGGGACTTTCTTAATCATATTTGAACCTAATAGGGCAGGAGGGACGATAACAATTTTACCATCCATTTGCTTTCTATTATTCCAGTCGATTCTATGGTAATCTGGAATTTCGTATCCTGTACTTTCGATGGCTTTGTTTAAGTTATCAATCGCCGAATGAACGTAGATTTCATCTACGCCTTCTATTAATTTCATAATACGCTGTGCTTTTCCTAAAGAATAGCCAAAAAACACACTTGTTTTATTATTTTCTTGATTTCTGCGTACCCAATTGGTTAATTGCTCTTTATAAACATTATTTTTCTGCCATTTATAAATCGGCAAACCAAAAGTAGATTCTGTAACGAAAGTGTGACATTTTACTGGCTCGAATGGAGTACTTATTTCATCTTCATCTACTTTATAATCCCCAGAGAATACAAATACATATCCTTTCCATTCCAATTTTATTTGAGCTGACCTTATTAAATGTCCTGCCGGATGAAGCGAAACTTTAACTCCATTAATATTGATAGGATCATTGTATCCAATACTTTCAACAGAAATATATTTTCCAATTCTATGTTGAATAATAGGTTTGGTGTAGTGATGACATAAATAATGTTTCATTCCCGAGCGCGCATGATCTGCGTGCCCATGAGATATAATGGCATAATCTACCGGCTTCCATGGATCTAAATAAAATTTTCCTGGGATGCAGTAAATACCTTTAGGTGAAAATTGAATAAAGTTCTTCAATTATATGATTTGAATTATTGAAAATTAATGATTTAATGTCAATGATTCTAATGCAAAAATGTTTCCATAAATAATTTTGGAGGATAGTGTTGCAATAAAGCAGAAATGAGGAGAGGAATTTTAAGGCATAAAAAAAGCCTTAAGAAAAATCTTAAGGCTTTAAAAAGCGATCCGGACGGGATTCGAACCCGCGACCACTTGCGTGACAGGCAAGTATTCTAACCAGCTGAACTACCGGATCAGTATTTTTAATTTTTAGCTTTTCAGTAGTAAGTTCTTCTCTTAATTACCATTGTTCTGAAATGCGACTGCAAATATAGAATTAAAATTTAAACTTACAAATAATCTTCCATATAAAAATGCTCTTCTTTTCAGTTATAGCTTCGAACTCATTCGTTTTGTGAATGTTAAAACTTTAGAAATAATTTAATTTTAATTGTAATTAAACCTAAGTGATTGATAAATGGCTTTAAGATAAGATTACTTCAATTTTAAATGAACGGAAAAGGGTAGGAAATTTAAGACATAAAAAAAGCCTAAAGAAAATCTAAAGGCTTAAAAAGCGATCCGGACGGGATTCGAACCCGCGACCACTTGCGTGACAGGCAAGTATTCTAACCAGCTGAACTACCGGATCAGTGTTTTTGTTTGTTTGCTAATCAGTAGTGGTTTCTTCTGTAACTACCATTCCTCTGAATTGCGATTGCAAAAATAGGATAAAAATTTTAACAACCAAACAAAAACTATAAGAATATTCAACTTTCTAAAACGCTATAATTAGCTATTAGATTTAATAAGTTGAATTTCAATCAATTTATAAGCTTATTTTTTAATAAATTTTCTTTGATATTTTTTCCCTTCTGCTGTTGTCACATGAATTACATAGTTTCCAGCTGCTAATTTCTCTAGGTTCATGCTTTTTTGACCAAAGTATTTTGCAACGATTTTTCCTGACATATCATAAACATAAACCGAATCGATCTGTCCACTGTCAATAGAAACATTTAATTCGTTCAATACAGGGTTGGGATAGATATTAAATGTAGAGTTAGTTGCTACATCATTAGTATTTAAAACCTCATGATTAATTTCAATGTTATCATAATAAGCATCATGCCCATAATTGTTGTGTAGGAAGTTAATTCCTAGCGCGTCGATTTCATTAAACCTTGGAACACTAGCTATTAATTCATCATTTAAATAATAGAGTAAGTCATTCATAGTTACCTCCACCAATACAGTATTCCACTCGTTGATTTCCCAGTTGGCTTCGGTATATTGTGATGCATACTCACCAGAGTTGATGACATAAATTAAACCTCTGTTTTCGATTCCTACTCCAGCAATGGGTTCGTATTCTTCGTTATCATTAATACCAAACACAGTGAACTCAAAGTCAGCTCCTTGTTGTCCAGTTACTAAAATATCATAACTAACGCTAAATACTAAATTGCTCGAAATAGCTTCATTAAAAGATAATGACCCACCAAAAATAGGAAACCATTGAAAATCATAATCTGCCTCATGACCATTTTTAAATGAGTAAATACCATCTGATGCTTGTTCATCAGAAATTGTTTGATGTTGTACAATTCCGTCGCTACTTTCTGTTACTTCCCAGCCATTTTGTGCATGTAAATTCCCTATACTATAACCTTCTTGAGCTTCGAATGAAATATTGATTTGCGCTGAAATAAAGGCTACTAATAAAAGGAGAGGTAGTGAATAAATTTTTTTCATGTTAATTTTTTTAAGTTTTTATTTAATTGAAAAAACCATTCTATTAAAAGAATGGTTTTGTTAAAATTTTATTTTAATAGAGCTTACATTAAAGCCTCTAATTTATTTGATAATTGATCTTTAGGAACAACTCCGACAACTTTGTCAGCAACTTCTCCATTCTTAAAGTACAAAATTGTAGGGATATTTCTAATTCCAAACTGAGCAGCCGTATCAGGGTTGTTGTCAACATCAACCTTGCCAATAACAGCTTTTCCTTCGAATTCCTCAGCTAATGCTTCTACAGAAGGACCTACCATTCTACATGGACCACACCAAGCTGCCCAAAAATCAATCATTACAGGTAAATCTGTGTCTAAAATTTCTTTGATGTTGCCATCTGTAATTTCTAATGCCATAATTTTTTATTTGTAAATGTAAATTTAGTTAATAATTCCAAAGTTTCTAATTCTAGCTATAAAGATAATTAATAATCTTATTTAAATTTTTGAACCTAATTTAATGAGAAATTAATAAAATCAATATCACTCAGAGCATCTAGAAACTCTCTTTGAATGTCAACTTTTGTACCAAGTGCTTGTGCTTTAAAAGTTTTTCTTAATTCTTTATCTCTCAAATTGACCGTTAATTTTTGATGACCTTTGTGTTCGGAAACAACTTTTAGCAATTGCTGAAGTAATTCTTCGCTTAAGACATTAATATCTAGGTTTAAAGTAACTTCTTTAGCGTTTTTCTCAATTACTTCTGAAAGTAATTCGACATCTTTTATATTGACAAATATTTTCTTACTCCATTGATTCTCGGAAATTTCTAACCTGGCAAGAACCATTTGATTGACTTCCAAGAAAGGTTTGAGTTTTAAATATTCAGCACCAAAGACTCTAAATTCGTAACTATCTGTGTAATCATTTAATGTAATAATTCCGAATTTACTGCCGTCTTTGTTGGACGTGAATTCTTTTGCATCTGTGATGATAGCACCCACTTTTACACTTTTCCCAACCAATCTTTTTAAATCACCGTTTAATCTATTGAGTTCAAAATTGGTAAAAAAATTAATTTCATTTTTAAACTTATCTAATGGATGAGCCGAAATATAAACACCAACTACTTCCTTCTCTTTATTTAAGGCATATACCTCTGGCCATTTTTGACAGAATGGCACTTCTGGTGGTTGAATAGTATCTTGCATGGTTTCCTCTCCAAATAAAGAGATTTGATTTTCATTCCCACCTTTTTGAGTCGCTTGACCAAACTTTACGATTTTTTCTAAAACCGTCATGCCATTTTCATCTTCATAAAAATATTGACCACGATGATATTTGTCTACATCGTCAAAAGCTCCAGCTAGTATTAAATTTTCTAGTGTTCTTTTGTTTACTTGACCTAAATCGACACGTTTAACAAAATCAAAAATGCTTTCGAACTTACCGTTCTCTCTTCTTTCCTTTACAATAGATTCAACAGCACCAGCTCCAACTCCTTTCACAGCCGCCAAACCAAAGCGAATCGCTCCCTGTTTGTTTACATTAAAGAATAAGTTACTCTCGTTTACATCTGGACTCAATACAGGAATCTCTAAGCGATTACATTCTTCCATAAAGAAAGAAATCTGCTTGATATTGTTCATGTTATTGCTCAAAACAGCCGCCATAAACTCTGCTGGATAATGAGCTTTTAAATAAGCAGTTTGAAAGGCGACATAAGCATAACATGTCGAGTGTGATTTATTAAATGCATATTGCGTAAATGCAATCCAATCCTTCCAAATTTTGTCTAATACTTTCTCAGGATGACCATTTTCTTTTGCTTGTTGCTTGAATTTAGGTTCAAGTTCAGCCAGTGGACCTAGTAGTTTTTTACCCATTGCCTTACGCAATGAATCGGCCTCACCTTTAGTAAAGTTGGCCAATTTCTGCGAAAGCAACATTACTTGCTCCTGATAAACGGTAATTCCGTAAGTTTCAGATAGATATTCCTCCATTTCTGGTAAATCATACTGAATTTCCTCTCGACCATGCTTTCTGTCGATAAAGTTGGGAATATAAGCCATCGGACCCGGTCGATATAGGGCGTTCATGGCAATTAAGTCATCGAATTTATCGGGTTTTAGTAACTTTAAGTTACTCTGCATTCCAACGGACTCATATTGAAAGACACCAGTGGTTTTACCTTTTTGGAAAATTTCTTCATAAGTCTTTGCATCATCTAATGGGAAATCATCTGGAATTAACTCAACACCTGAGGTTTCCTTAACTAACTCCACTGCATCCATAATGATGGTAAGAGTTTTAAGACCTAAGAAGTCCATCTTTAGCAAACCTGCATTTTCAACAACAGAGTTATCAAATTGGGTTACGATTTGATTTTCGGATTTTTCTTTTGAATCTCCACTTTTCTCCTTAGCAACTGCCACTGGAATTAATTCCCTAATATCTGTAGGCGTAATAATCACTCCACAAGCATGAACACCTGTATTTCTAATACTACCTTCAATTACTTTAGCTTGCTGAATAATTCTAGACTCCTCGGTGTTGTCTTTGTAGATTTTAATTAAATCCATAACATCACCAATCTGATCGCTATTGAATTTTTTCTTTATTTCATTCTCATCCAAATCTAACATCTTGTTTAATTTGGCATGAACTTTTTTGGCAATTCTGTCTGTGTCAGATAAAGGTAAATCTAATACACGTCCGGTATCTCGTACGGCTGACTTTCCAGCCATTGTACCATAAGTAATGATTTGAGCTACCTGTGAACTACCATATTTATCCACTACCCATTGAATAATAACATCACGGCCACGATCATCGAAATCGATATCAATATCGGGAAGTGAAACCCTATCTGGATTTAAGAAACGCTCAAATAGTAAGTCATATTTAATAGGGTCAATATTGGTAATCCCAACACAATAAGCCACGGCAGACCCAGCCGCTGAACCACGACCTGGACCAACAGAAACGCCCATTTTTCTAGCTTGTGAGGTAAAGTCTTGTACAATTAAAAAATAACCAGGATATCCCGTTTTTTCAATGGTTTCAAGTTCGAAATCTAGTCTTTCAGAAATTTCCGGGGTAATTTCACCATATCGGGCTTTGGCGCCTTCATAAGTCAAATGGCGCAAATAATTATTTTCACCTCTTACACCGCCATCAATTTCATCTTGTGGATCTTTAAATTCATCTGGAATATCGAATTTAGGAAGTAAAACTTCATGTTGAAGTGTATATGGTTCGAACTTTTTAATAAAATCCTCAAAATTACTAATGGATTCTGGAATGTCCTCAAAAAGCTTCTCCATTTGAGCTTGAGATTTAAAATAAAATTCATTGTTTGGGAATCCAAACCTGAAGTCTCTACCTCGTCCGATAGGTGTATATTGTTTTTCACCATCTCTCACACACAATAAAATGTCATGTGCTTCTGCTTCTGATTGATCTAAGTAAAAGGTGTTATTTTGTGCTAAAATTTTAACCTCGTGTTTTCTCGCAAATTCTATTAATACATTATTTACGTGATTTTCTTCCTCTAATCCATGTCGAATTAATTCAACATAAAAATCATCTCCAAATTGCTCCTTCCACCAAATAAAAGCTTCTTCTGCTTGAGTTTCACCAACATTCAAGATTAAATTTGGAATTTCACTCGATAATGCGCCAGTAGTGGCGATTAAATTCTCTTTAAATTTTAAAATTACCTCTTTACCAACACGCGGAAAGCCCATATAGTAACCGTCCGTGTAACCTGTTGAAGAGATTTTAGCCAAATTATGATATCCCGCTTTGTTTTTTGCTAGTAAAACTTGCGTAAATCTACGATCTGGATTGTCTTTGGTAAATTTCGTTTGTTGATATCTTTCAGAAACATAAACCTCACAACCAACTATAGGAATGATTGGGTTTTCTCTGTCTTTATTCAATTTTTCTGCTGCTGCAATAAAATGAAATGCACCCATCATATTCCCCATATCGGTCATTCCAACTGCAGGCATGTTTTCTTTAATAGCACGTTCTACAAGTTCATCTACTTTAGTTGTAGCCGATAGAATAGAGAAGGAGCTATGGTTATGGAAATGGAAGAATGGTGAGTCAATAGCAGACTTTAAATCTTCTTTTGATTCAAGATTTAAAGAAATATCAGTTTCTGCAAGGCTATCAGCGATTTGAGTTCCTACCTCAATATCATAAGGTTGTATAACATCGGGAAAATGCTCTTTGAAAGCAGCATAATTTTCTGGTGTAAACTTAGTTAAGGAAAAAGGTATTACTTCTAATCTTACAAGCTCAAAGAAACAACGTGCGGTTGCATTGACATCGGCCGCAGCGTTGTGGGCTTCATCGAAAGGTGTTCCAAAAAGTTTGTTGTGTAATTCTGAAAGCGTTGGCCATTTAAATCCTCCACCACGTCCTCCAGGAATCTGACAGTAATTAGTGCCTTGATCCTTCGTATCGATGATTGGAAGACTCGTTAAATTTTCTGTAGGTAGTTCTTTTCTGAACATTTCCGCCCCTGCGATATTGATATCAAATTCAATATTATGACCAATAATGATGGTGTCAGGCGTAAGATGACTTTCAAATTTATTGATAATTTTAACCAAATCTTCACCTTCTGCAATAGCTTTCTCAGTAGAGATACCATGAATCTTGGCCGCATTAAAAGGAATAGTATATCCTTCGGGTTTAATTATATGGTTGTGGTTCTCTATCAGCCTACCTTGTTCATCGTGAATTTGCCATGCCAATTGTACCATTCTTGGCCAGTTTTCACTGTCTGATAAAGGAGCATTAAAATTCTTTGGTAATCCAGTCGTCTCAGTATCAAAAATTAGGTAGCGCATAGTATTATTAGTAGGTAAGGAGTAATATTAATAGGTGTGATTTTAATTTAAAAAATTGCAACTAAAGTTAATCAATTAAATTTAAAAATAAGAGGCAAGTATTCCTTCAATCTAATATAAAAATAGTTGAATATGATTATGTATAATAAAAAAAGAATATCTATAAAAAAGAGCGATTTATTTAATTATTACAGCCTAAAAAACGCAAACCCATCCAATATTTTGAATGGATTTGCATGAGAAGTTTAAATTTTATTTTTGAATACCTAATACTTTCAAACCGTTTACGGTAGCGATATCAGATAATTTTTCAACATCGTAGTAATGACAAGATTCTAACATTACTCTCAACTCAGTCCATAAATCTCCATCAGAGAATGGCTTATAGATATCGTTGATGTTATCTGTACCAAATGCAACATTAATTCCGTGAGGAATCATTTCGTCAACTGGCGTTACAGAGTTATGACTTGGTGCTAATCTTTCTGTACGATTATGGTCTATCCATGCAGTAGGACAAGAAATTACATGTAAATCTGCCTCTTTCATTAGATCATATAACTCGTATCTATATTTTTTTGGATGAGCAGCAACTGAAATAGAGTGAACAGCTGTCACTTTTCCTTGCATTCCGTGCTCAATAGTTTTATGTGCTAATAACTCAGTTTCTTTTTCTTCGTCTGTGTTAAACTGATCCACGTGAACGTGAACTAATTTACCTTTGTTTTTAGCCGTTTCCATTAAGATATCTAAATGCTCTTCTTCTTGACCGAAATCCTTCGCAGGTAAACCTCCAATAATGTCAACAAAATCAGAAGACAGGTCGAACCACTCTTTTGCTTTTGGATCGATTACTCCTTTCAAAACTTGGTTCGCAAAACGAATCTCGATGTCTGAACCAAAGTCCTCTTTAATTCTTCTTGCTGCAATCATACTTTTGTCTTCCATTACGTCGTCAACGTCAATGAAAGTACCTACTGCTTGTGCACCTTGTTTTAGGAATAATTCAATCGCTCTCGCCATACGATCATAAATAGTTTGAACTGAAGAGTTTTTCTTCATTTCATCAACTAAATGCCATTTTTCCTTTAAGTAAGAATTGGTAAAAGAGAAGGTGTCTTGTTGAAGTGAAAAAGCTCTGTCTAAGTGTGCATGACAATTCACCCAACCGCCTTTTTCTTTAATTCGTTGGATTACTGCTTCTTGTGGATTAAAATAATGTAAATCGCTCATATTATGCTTTGAAATTAAAATCAACCAAATTTACGGCTTTGTATCTGTTTAGAAAAATTAGTTGGAACTATTATTT
>CAZKJO010000059.1:0-5660 GCA_964553105.1 uncultured Weeksellaceae bacterium
TCTGCAGGGAAATCTTTGATATAACCATATCCACCAAAAATCTGAACTGCATCTGTAGAAACTTCAACACAAGATTCAGATGCGAATAATTTAGCCATAGCACCCTCGGTTGTCATTTTCTTTCCTTCTGCTTTTAATTCAGCACAACGTAATGTCATCAATTCAGAAGCTTGAATTTTAGTCGCCATTTCTGCTAACTTAAAGTTAATCGCTTGGAAATCTGCAATTGGTTTACCAAATTGAACTCTTTCCTTAGCATATTTTTTAGCTGCTTTATATGCTCCTTTAGCAATACCAATAGATAATGCTGCTATAGAAATTCTACCACCATCTAAAACCGACAAAGCTTGTTTAAATCCATCTCCTACTTCTCCCAATCTGTGCGAATCTGGAACTCTAACTTCGTCCATAATTAACTCTGCGGTTTCAGAGGCTCGCATTCCTAATTTATTTTCTTTTTTGCCAGAAGAAAACCCTTTCATTCCTTTTTCTAAAACAAAAGCTGTTGCATTACTGCTTGCTCCTTTCTCTCCTGTTCTGGTCATCACAACAGCAATATCACCAGAAATTGCATGTGTAATAAAGTTTTTAGCACCAGAAATAATCCATTCATCTCCATCTCTAACCGCCGTTGTGTTCATTCCTCCGGCATCAGATCCCGTGTTGTGCTCCGTCAATCCCCAAGCTCCAATTACTTTTCCGCTAGCCAATTGAGGTAACCATTTTTTCTTTTGATCATCATTTCCAAACAATAATATATGATTGGTACACAATGAATTGTGAGCCGCAACAGATAATCCAATAGATGGATCTACTTGAGAAATTTCATCTACAATTCTGATATAATCAAAATAACTTAGACCTGCACCACCATATTCTTCGGGCACAATAATTCCCATTAATCCCATTTCTCCTAATGAATGAAACAAATCTTTTGGAAAATGTTGAGCTTCATCCCATTCCATCACATTGGGTCTAATATGCTGTTCTGCAAAGCTTCGAACGGCGTCAATAATAATTTCTTGAGATTCTGTAGGTGTATACATATTTTAGTTATTTTTAAGTTTTTCAAATATACTTAAATTCGTATTAATTTTATTAGCATTTTATCTAATTGTATAATTTACCCGTATGAGCAACAAAATACTTTTCGCGACACATAATAGAAATAAAGCTAAAGAAGTCAACCAAATTCTTCCAAATTTTGAAATAATTACTTTAGGAGATATTGATTTTCATGATGAAATTATTGAAAATGGTAAGAGTTTTAAGGAAAATGCTAAAATTAAAGTTGATGCTATAAAAGAAAAATATAAAGGCAGCATCTTTGCCGATGATTCAGGACTGGTGATTCCAGCCTTAAACAATGAACCTGGCATATATTCTTCACGCTATGCCGGAACTGGTAAATCAGAAGATAATATAACAAAAGTTTTAGAAAAATTAAAAGATAAAAAAGATAGATACGCTTATTTTATAGCAATCATTTGTTTATATCATGAGGGAGATTATCATTTTTTTGAAGGGAAAGTTGAAGGTGAAATTCTTCATCATATAGAAGGTGATGGTGGATTTGGGTATGATCCAATTTTTAAGCCTAATGAATTCCAAAAATCCTTTGCAGAAATCACTCCGGAAGAGAAAAACAGCATTTCTCATAGAGGAAGGGCAATATTAGCTATGAAAACCTCTATATTTGGACAAAATTAAATATTAAATTTTTAGTTAATTTTAACGTTTAGTAACTTCGCAAAAAATATGTTATGAAAAAAGTTAGTTTGGTATTGGCTATATTAGCATTAACTAGTTGTAAATTCGATCAAAATGGAAACAAGAATATAATCCCAATTGGCGAAATTAGACCAACACAACAAACATCAGCTACTCCGGCAGCACCTGCTGTGGGTGAAACAACCGCAGATGTGACAGAAAAA
This sequence comes from uncultured Weeksellaceae bacterium, assembly GCA_964553105.1. Classification (GTDB taxonomy): domain Bacteria; phylum Bacteroidota; class Bacteroidia; order Flavobacteriales; family Weeksellaceae; genus Profundicola. The sequence continues at coordinate 1,935 of CAZKJO010000059.1, forward strand.
ACCGAAAAAGCTGAGGTTCCAACTGAGAAAGTTGATGCTGCAGGAAATTACATTTATGATGTAGGTGAACTGTTGGAAATTGAACTTCCGAATGGTGAAAAACTGAACATCGGAACCAATTCGACGGAAAATCAGTTGTTTTCTATGCTGAATAATAGTGATTATGTCGTTAGTGCAGATAAAACACAAGGTTGGATTACATTAGATAGAGTTTACTTCTCAACGGGTAGCGATCAATTAACGGCTACTTCCCAAAATCAATTGGATAATATTGTTGCAATATTAAAAGCTTTCCCTAATACTGAAGTTAAGTTAGGTGGATACACTGATAATACAGGAAGTCAACAAATCAACCAACCTCTATCTGAAGGTAGAGCAAAATCTGTTATGAACGAAATCGGCAAGGCGGGGATTGATCCAGCAAGATTAGCAGCTGAAGGATATGGTTCTGAGCACCCACTTTGTCCAGCTAATGACACCGATGTTTGTAAAGCTAAAAATAGAAGAGTTGATATTCGGATCACAAAGAAATAATTATAAATTATAAATATGAAAAAATTACTTTTACTTTTAAGCGTTTGTGCCTTCATAAGCTGCAAAAACGAAAACCAAAATGTAAATGCAGATACTTCGGTTACTGAGAAAAATGCTCAAGTTGATACTGAATTTAACGAAGGTGATTTCGATGGCGAAGAATTGTTGGCATTTAATCCAGAAAAAACAGATTTAAAATGGACTGCTTATAAAACTCCTGAAAAAGTTGCAGTTCATGGATCTTTTGATAACATTGAGGTCAAAGACACCAAAGAATCACAAACTCCAGAAGATGTTTTAGCGGGAGCTTCTTTCGATATTACTACTTCGTCTATGACAACAGGAGATGTATCTCGTGATGCCAAAATCTTAAGCTTGTTCTTCAACAATATGGATGGAGCTAACATTATTGGAACATTTGGTGAGTTCAACGATGGTATTGTTCCTGTAAAAATCGTTATGAATGGTGTAGAAGCTGAAAAAAACTTTCAATATACGTTCGAGAACAAGAAAATCATCATTACGGGTGTGATCGATGTCCTTGAAGACTTTAAAGCTAATAAAAGTTTTGATTTATTACATGAAGCTTGTGCTGAATTACATTTGAACAAAACTTGGACTGATGTGTCTATCGAAATCATCTCTGATCTAGAAAAGCCAAAAGCTTAATTACAGAAATTATTAAAATTCAAAGCCGTTGTGGGATTTCCATAACGGCTTTTTTGATGGTTTAAATTAATATAATGTAACAAAATAGAAATATCGTCTACCTATAAGATGAATATTCTTAGAAAATCCATTCATGAAAAAATATCTTTTGGCTATAGCAGGAATTTGTGTTGGCTTTTTAAGTGCACAAGAAATAAAAGTATGGACGCTCCAAGAAATGGTGGATTATGCTGCCGAAAATAATCTTACTTTAGAAAATGCAAGAATAAATAATAAACTCGTCGAGAATAATATTCTAGCCGCAAAGCGACAAAGGTTGCCTTCTGTGAATGCTAATTTTGATAATAATTTGATTGTAGGAGTAACTGGCGTTCCTATCACCAACTCCAATCAACAAATCACAGGAACTACCAACGGCTACCAACTATTTCAAAATTCGTGGGGTGTTGGAGCTCAGATGACTTTGTACAATCGTGGTAAATATAGGTTGAATGAAGAAAAAGCCAATATTGATTTATCCGTAGCAAACCAGGATTTATTAGCTACGCTCAATGATATTTCATTGAATATAGTCAATCAATATTTGAATGTTTTATTAAATAGAGAATTGGTTGCTACTGCTCAAGAGCAAGTTAAAATCTCTGAAGAACAGCTGCGTAGGAATCGAATCTTGTATGATGGCGGAGCTATTCCCTTGAGTCAGGTATATGAATCTGAATCTGTGGTTGCACAAGATAAGCAGCAATTAGCAACTTCTAAAATCAACGTAGATGAAGCTAAATTTAATTTGGCTCAGTTGCTACAATTACCCGATTATCGTGAGTTCGATGTAGTTTTGGTGAATGTTCCAGAGGAATTAACCACTGCCCTATTAGATATGGAGGAAATTACGAATTATGCCTACGCTCACCAACCAGTCATTAAAGCTGCAGAACTAAACGTTGAAAGTGCAAAACTAGATATTGATTTAGCTAAAACTGATTATTGGCCTACTATTAATGCAAACTATAGCGTTGGCACTAATTATAGAACCTATTTGAATGGCGGAGTCGAATCCGATAAATTATTTGAACAATGGTGGGATAATCATTCACATTCGATTGGACTAGGAATTAATATTCCAATTTTTAATAAATTTCTTACAGATTTAAATGTCGAAAATGCCGAAATTCGCGTTCAAGCTGCTGAGAGTAATATCAAATTAAAAAAGCAATCTTTAAAATCTGAAATACAATCAGCCTATTTTATGGTTAATTCATCCTACGAACAATTTAAAGCTTCCCAAGAAGCCGTACGTTCAGCTGAATTGTCCTTTGAATTTGCAGAAAAGAGTTTTAATGCAGGTAAAATTACCATTTATGATTTTAATAAAGCCGCAACGACGCTCTTTACAGCAAAATCAAACATGTTACAATCTAAATATAATTATATCTTTAGACTAAAAGTGTTAGACTTTTATGCAGGAAAACCTTTAACATTCGAAAATGGCATTAATCCTTAATTTAGAAACTTCGACTAAAAATTGTTCGGTATCCATAGCGCAAAATGGAGAACAACTTGCATTGTGTGAGTTAACAACAGATGGCTATCAACATGCGGAGCGCTTGCATCAATTTATTCAGTGGGCTATAGAAGGCTGTGAATACACTTTAAATGATTTAGACGCCGTCGCTGTAGGAAAAGGCCCTGGAAGCTATACAGGACTCCGCATAGGCGTTTCTGCAGCTAAGGGAATTTCATTTGCTTTAGGTATTCCTTTATTAAGTATGAATTCTCTAGATATTTTAGCACATTGTGATAAGAAAGAAGATTTTGATCTTATCATTCCCATGACAGATGCGCGAAGAAAAGAAGTTTACACTAAAACTTTTGACGCCAATTTGAATGAAATAACTCCAACAGAAGCTAAAATTTTAGATGAAAATAGCTTTCAGGAGTATGCTGACAAAAAAGTGTTATTTGTAGGTGATGGAGCCGAAAAGGCGAAAGAAATTTTAATTCTGCCTAAGGCTGAGTTTTATACGGATATTTTGCCATCGGCTAAGTTTATGGGTTTCGCAATGGAACAGAAATTTAAAGAACAGAAATTCGAAGATGTTGCCTACTTCGAACCTTTTTATTTAAAAGACTTCGTAGCAGGCAAGTAATCCTCATTTGTTTTTAAACATTTTGAAGTTTCATACCCTCTTGTTCATCAATCATTTGTAAACCTTCGCTTACTAAATGAAATACTTCAATTTTATTTTCAAGTCCAAGTAAAAAAGACTTCAACTCATCTTTAAACGACTCGTCCTTAGATATTTCATATATTTCTAAAGGCAATAACCATTCTAATTCAAAGTCATTTTGAACTGTAGAAAAAATTTCTTTTAATCGATCTTCATTAACTTCATTATTGTTTCTCATATCTCGCACTTCTTGATACAAAACATGAAGTTTTTCTAATTCAGGCGTGATTATTCGATCGTGTGATTTCTCGGTTGGAACATGCGTAATTTGATCAAAAGAAGTGGGATCAGCTGG
>CAZKJO010000059.1:5760-10414 GCA_964553105.1 uncultured Weeksellaceae bacterium
ATGGCTAAGTTCACATTTTTCAAGCGACCAATAGGCGAACCAAATCCTTCGCTGTGATACTTAACACCATGCCCGATTAATTCTTTATCTCTATAGCTAAGAGCTGTTTGACCAGTAGTTTTAATATAAATTGGATTGTTGTACTCATCAGTAATTAATTCAGAGAAATTACCCGAAACTTGGATTCCTGTGTTATACTCAATAGTTGCTAATCCTTTAGATTCAACCACTTTTTTGATACCATAAGTTCCTCCTCTTCTTAAAGCCATCTGGTTAGCAAATTGCTCCAATACAAAATTAAGATGTGCAAAATCCGGTGTTACATATAATTGTGGTTGTGGTTGAGTAATATCAAATTCAACATCTGCAGCCTCTAAGGTATAAGGTAGTTTTGTTACCTCAGGTTCCATACAAGATTTACTTTCTCCAATAGATGAAAGTAATCCAGCACCATAGATTTTAGGATTATCTAAGGTTCCGATTAAACCATATTCCACCGTCCACCAATGCAGGTTTCTGATACGAGACATCTCACTTGGCGCTCCAAGATTGTTTTGTAAATATTCAACTTGCTCCTGAGCTTCATTAATGCTTTTTTGACTTGAATCTGGATTTTCTTTAACAATAGATAAATGACGAATCGCCTCATACATTTCATAATCCTTTGCAGATGAAATAGCTTTACTTCCTATTTCACCAAATCTACGCAGATATTCAGCATACTCAGGATTGGCAATAATGGGTGCATGTCCCGCTGCTTCGTGAATGATATCTGGCGCTGGCGTATATTCAATATTTTTAAGCTGACGAATGTCTTCTGCAATCACCAAAACATTGTAAGCCTGAAACTCCATAAAGGCCGTTGGCGGAATAAATCCATCTACAGCAACAGCTGCCCACCCGATTTCTTTTAAAATTCGGTTCATTCCATACATATTAGGAATTTCTTCTATAGAAATACCCGTTTTTCTTAAACCTTCTAGGTAAGATTCATGTGCAACACGCGAAAGATAATCTACATTTTTACGCATTACATAACGCCACGTAGCCTGATTAATTGGCGTATAAGCGTCATAATCTTGGTCGTTGATAAATTGCTTTAAATGTTCTGGAAGTTTTGCTAAAACCTCATTTTCCTGATAACCCATTATAATCTAATTTGATTCTGTTAAGATACAATATTTTACAGAAAATCTAAATTAAATAGAATTAGATGAGTTAAAATTTTATTAAAGCCAAAAAGTGAATGCTGGCTAATTAAAAATGAGATACTTAATAAAAATAGATATTCTATTTAAAGAATTTCCATTTAGGGATGATTTCAAAAAAACCATAACCCGTGAATACAAATAAGGTAAACAGTGGAGCTAAGGTTCTAAATAAATCAAATTCTGGATTGATAATGATAATAATGAAAAGCCCAGCTACCGTAAGATAAACACCTAGCTTTCTGAATTGCCAAGTCAAGATTAAACCGATTAAAGACACAATCGATAATCCAATTGTTGCAAGATTATACCACAAAGGTTCTTTTCCCAAGGTTGGATCCACAAGAACGTCATTGTAGGAAATCAAGCTATATACTCTACTTCCGATGATGGAAAGCACCATAAGAATCACTACTGTAGTAATCACTTTGAAACCAAAAGATCGTTCGTTGGTTTCGTTTGGGAAATAATCTTGTTCTCTTTTCATTTTATATAAGGGTATACTCTTATGAGATTCATTTAATAAAATCTCTTCAATTTTGATGGTAAGTGAAATTTAAAATCTACAAAACCAAAAAGTCAAATAGCACCACGCATTATACGAGTGCTACTTGATATAGGGTTTGAATAATAATGATCTAAATTCACTGTCTAATATCTAGACAAAGATATTAGGTAAAAATCGAATTTAAAAGACGAGTTTTATCGTTGATTTCTTCTTCTAGCGAAATCATAGATTCTGTGCGTAATACATCTTCGATTTCATCTATCCTGTAGATAACATCTTTTGCGTCTCTGGTATCTTTTGCTCTAATTTTGCAATAGATATTGTATTTTCCTGAAATCACGCTCGCTACGGTAACATTTGGAATAGCTTTTAACTGATCCATTACGGCAGAAGTCTTGTTTGATTTAGTTAATAAAATACCAACGTAGGCAATAAAGTCATATCCCATTCTAGCATAATCAACGATAAGAGTGGTTCCTTTAATGATTCCTGCCTCTTCCATTTTCTTAACACGAACGTGAATTGTTCCTGCTGAAACATTCATCTTTTTTGCGATTTCCGTAAAAGGTGTACGCGTGTTCTCTATTAAGAAATGTAAAATTTGCTTATCAACATCATCAATTTGATACTCTGCTTTCATATTATTGTTGTTTAAATTATAGGTTGCACAAAATTACATAAAAATTCTTATCTATTTTATATTTCTATATGACTTTTATTATATTTTATTTTTTTCATCTAAACTAAATAAATACTAACAAAATCATAATTTATTATAAAATTGATTTAATTCTCAAATTTAATAAAGGACATCTCCTTTTCTGTGCGTACGCTATCGTTTGGAAAATCAACTTTTAACGAATCTTGAGCAGGGATTTCTTCTTCTGGTTTATCTGATTTTCTAAACTTAGATTTTTCTACTTCAGATTTCTCATCATCCCTATTTCTATTAAATAACTCTCTAAAAGTATTAAAAGATCTTCTATAAACAACACCTGCGCCATAGCTCTGAGCAAATGTTGAATTTACATTGAAGTTTTCAATTCCTAATGTGGATGGACGAGAGAAGGCACGTAGTACTAATCCTCCATCTGCTTTCTTAGAAATATCATAATCTAACTCTACTTGCATCGTAACTGGCTCGTTGTATTCTGTACCTAAAGGTGTACCAACAGCACCATTAATCTTGAACCTTTCATTTAAAGCCCAATTATATTGCGTCTGAATTCGGTCTGACTGAGAATTTCTGTTCGTGGCTTGCAAGTAAGTTGGGTTTAACTCGAAGCCCGGAATGATACTCGAGAATAAGTTCCCGACTTGTTTTCCTAATAATTCAAAAGCTGATGCTGTGGCAGCTCCCGTAGCATTTCCAGCAGCCAATAATTCTTCTGTTCCAAATCTACCTAATACCAGTAAGAAACTCGCTTGCTTCATTCTTTCGTCGGTATTGTTAGATAATTTATTTTGAAGCGCAGACTTGATTTGACTACTCGCATCAGGTGCTTCTACCAAGAATTCTATATTCGTACTTTCTAGGTTTCCTGAAATCGCAATTACTAAATCAACTATGGTTGCCTGAGTTGTACTTAATCCTAAATACTCACCTATATTATTAACATATCGACTGTACTTGGCTCTTAAGTCCATGGTAGCATTAAATGGATCTCCATCAAATCGAATATACCCACCTTTTTCGAGCTCAAAATCTTTATCAATTACCAATGCTTCTCGATAATTATAGATACCATCAGAAATCACATATTCACCATCAATGTTTAAGTTTCCTGCTCGATTCATTTGAAGCTTAAAGTTTGAAGCTTTACCACGTGCTTGAATTTTATCGTTAGACTGAGCATCTAAAACCAAATTAACGGTTGTTCCCTCGTCTACGTTCGCATCTAAATCAATAGAGAATCCTGAAATCTCTTGATTTGCTTCCTCTGGTTCTACCATATTTCCTTGCTCATCGTAGGAATAAAATTGTATAAACCTGTTCGAATCTACCGTAGCAGTTGCTCCTGTATTTAGGTTAATAGTAGATCCTTTTAAAACATCTACATCATAACCCGAAAGTTCCATATCCGATGCTGGACCATACATACTAAAGTTTCCTCCGGCATAAACTCTTCCATAAAAAAGTTCGTTATCAGCGACGGTGGTGTTCATCACCAATAGTCTGTCCGCTTCGAAATCCAAATCCATAAACCAATTAGATAAATCACTAAAAATCAGTAATCCATCAACCATTCCTTTGGTTTTAGAGTTTTTCTCTACAAATTCAACATCCGGCAAAGTTAAATAACCACTGGTTCCAGGTTCTTTTTGTAAAATGAAGTCATTTTCTCCTAGCATATTATAGGTTGTACCTAGATAAACCACTTTAAACCCAATATCATTAGCCGTGATAAATCCAGACAAGCTTGGATCGGTTGCATTTCCTTTTAGACTTACATCTCCCGAAAGTGTACCTTTCCAATCACTCAATACCTCATCTAAAAAGACACTTAGTATGTTAATATTAAAGTCATCTAAATCGGCGATTAAATCCAATTGAGGTGAATCTCCTTTATTGTCTATTTCACCTGTTAAATAAAGTGTATTGACATTGTCCTTATCTAAACTTCCTTCTATATTAAAGATTTGTTGCTCTATATCATAGCTAGCATTGGTTACAAAATTCCCGATTTGATAGCCATTCATGGCAATAGAGTCAATTTTTAAATCAGCAACTGGTTTTAATTCATTTTTGGTTTTAATGATATCTACGTTTCCATTGGCAATTCCTTCTATAGAAAAATCACCTAAAAGACTGGGGGGAATAACTTTAGATAAAAGAACATTTTCTAAATCTACATCTACTTTAAAGTCATCTCTGCTAATATAATCTCCATTAATCCTTAGAAATTGTTCATCTGATTGAAACAAGATTTCGTTGATT
>CAZKJO010000060.1:0-9489 GCA_964553105.1 uncultured Weeksellaceae bacterium
TATTTTTCATAAAAATCGCAAGTACAGCAAATGGCTTTACTCGCGATTTAAAAATTAAAATGAAAAAAGTATGAGTCTTATGTTTTACATTATTTAATGGTTTCTTTCACCTCACCACATTTCAGCATAGAAGCACCATAATATGGGTTTTTAATTTCCTCTTCTAAACTTAACCAATAAGCTCCTTTGTCATTATTCGCCATTGGACAATACTGACTATAAACTGTTTTATTAACTCCAAAAATCTGCACACTATTGGTCATAGCCGTAGAAAGAGCCATAAATTCATCTCTTTGTTTCTTAATATCTGCTGAGGATGCAATTTTGGCTATAGATGATTTTAATGTAGATTGATAATCTTCCCAAGCTTCTTTAGCTGATTTATCTTTCAATTCAGAGGCGTCTAGATTGGCCAAACCGGCTTCAAAAGTCTTAGCGGCGGATTGTGCATCAGACCCTTTATCGTCTACTAAAGCATCCTTTAATTTAATATAATCATTGAACAACGTGCTCAATTGACTGGTAAATTTAGTAGACACCTTAATTCTTTCTAAATCCAAATCAGGAACAGAGCTAGCGTGCTGTTGATGCGCTTCCTCGCCATTGACTTGATTCATCATAGATGGTTTTCCTTGTAGCTGTGCTGCTGCATCTACCGTAAAGGTGCCATGAGTTACGATTTCTTCTCCACTTTTCAATCCTTCGCTTACCGCATAGGTGTCTCCCGATCTTTTACCTAAAGTTACTTCTCGCATTTCAAAAATAGGCTCATCTGGATTGGTTTTAACATAGACCAAAGAACGTTTACCCGTCCACATAACCGCCGTCGCTGGAATATGTAATTCTTCTATCCCCGAACCTCCCATATTCTCTAAAGTTCCAACGGCAAACATTCCAGGTTTTAAAATACCACCAGCATTGTTTAGCGTTGCCCTTACAGCAATGGTTCTAGAGCTTGTATTTAGGATAGGATCAATAAAACTAATTCTTGCTGTATATTCTTTGTCTGGATAGGCATTCGTACTAACTTTTATTTCTTGCCCAACCTTGATCATCGAAATTTGATTTTCATAAGCATCGAACATAGCCCAAACGGAGTTTAAATTACTCAACCTAAGAATGGGTTGACCTTGAGAAACATAATCTCCTTCATCCGCCAATTTCTCTGTAACTGTACCCGAAACCGTAGCGTAAATAGGAAAAACCTCTTGTACTTTACCCGAAGCTTCTATTTGGTTGATTTGCTTTTCAGATAATTTCCAAAGTTTTAATTTATTTCGAACCGCTTGATATAATTCAGGTTGCATATCCTTCATAGAAGCTGTGGTAATTAATTCCTGCTGGGTATTGACCAAAGAAGGCGCATAAATCGTTGCTAAAAGCTGACCTTTTCTTACATTTTCTCCCGTAAAGTTAACATGAAGTTTTTCAATTCTCCCCTCAAAATAACTTGCTTGAACCGTATTGGCTTCTTCATTTCTCATGATTTTACCCGAAAGTGTAATGGTACTACCCTCTGTAGTAGTAGCCGCTCCAATAATACTCGTCTGAATGTTAGCAAGCGCCATAGCATTCTCAGTCATTCTGATTTCATTAGGCGAAAGACCTTCAGAACCTTCCTCAGCAGGAATTAAATCCATTCCACACAGCGGACAATCTCCTGGCTCGGGTTGCATAATTTGTGGATGCATAGAGCAGGTCCACATTTGATTAGCATCAGCCGCATGCTCATGTGTTTCCTCTGACTCAGAACTAGGGTCAGATCCACCAAAAGCAAAATAACCAACTGCTAAACCAATCAGCAGTGCAGAAATGATGTAGATTATATTTTTATTCATTATTACTTCTTGTTTTCTAATTTCTTAATCAGCCTTTTCATTTGTTCAATTTCTTTTTCTTGCGCCTTAATGATATCATCTGCTAAGGCTTTAACTTCAGGATCCTGAATATCGGCACGTGAACTCGTTAGTATAGCAATCGAATGATGTGGAATCATAGCTTTCATCCATAAGACATCACCTACAATTGGTTTTTGTGCTCTCACCAATCCAAAAGCACCTACGAATAACAGCACGCTGCCCACTATAATAGCGATGTTTTTAGTTTTATTCTGATACATATTTCTCATAAAAAACCACATGATCAGCGCCATGGTAGAGATTCCTAAACAGGTCATATAAAAGCGTGTGAGACTAAAATAAACATGATCTGTGCTATAGGTATTCAAATACATCGTGATGTACATGGCAACAAAAGATGCAGCCAACATTAAAATGAATTTGGTGTATACGGGTTTGTTTGAATGTTTTTTAGGTGATTTCATAATGGAATGTTTTTAAGTTTTTTTTAAAGTAATTTTAGAATCTAGGCAAGTGTTTATTTTTAATGTTCAGATCACATCTTATTTTTATTTCTCTTTTAGCGGTAATTAGGTAAACTTCAATTTATCTTACTTGATATTGATTGAAATAGAGTTAAAAATCCCCGCCCTAAGTCGGGGATTTTATTTGACCTAGAAATTATTTAATCTCCTTTTTCACCTCACCACAAGTCATCATCTTATCACCAAAGTATGGGTTTCTAATGTTAGATTCGGTACTTAACCAAGTTCCTCCATCTTCACCATACATTGGGCAAAACTGCTGATAAAGTGTTACTTCAGTTCCAGTAACTTCTACCATTTCCATTACACTCGCAGTTAATCCCTCGAAATGCTCACGTTGAGCTTCGATTTCACTTCCTGCGATATCTTGTGTGTGCTTAGTTGCAGCCTCTACCATAGGTTTTAATTTAGCTTGCTCTTCTTCTGAATAAGCAGCAAAGTCAAAACTGTTTAATTTAGCTTCTAAGTTTTTAGCTTTTTCTGCTGCAGCTGTTCCGTCTGTATCTACTAAAGCATCTTTCAACTCCATATAAGCAGCGATTACTTCGTTATTCACTTCCACATTCTCTGAAGTTTCAGTAGCAGCTACTTCAGTTTCTGCTGGCGTAGTTTCAGCGGTCTTTTTAGCATCATCACAAGAAAATGCAGTTAGACCTACAAAAGCTAAGGCAAAAATCGCTGATTTAGCTTTTAAATTGTTGCGTACATCTGTTAGGATGTTGTTTTGATTGTTCATCATTTTGTTAAAATTTAAATTAATATTATTTTGTTTTAGTTATTAAGTTTTAATGACTTAAGTGTTTATAATTGAATCAAATAGTCGATCAAAGAAGTTTGTTCGTAATAATCTTTAATCGCTTGAATTTGATTTTTCTGGAACTTCAATTGAAGCTCTTGAATTTTTAAAACCTCATCATAATCTATAGTTCCTGTCTCATAGTTTTTAAGAAGAATTTTCTCTGCGTTTTTCGCTATTTCTAGATTATCTTTTTGAACATCGAACTTAATTCTAGATTGTTTTCTTTGAGAAATAGCTTTAGACAATTCAGCGGTCAACAGGTTAAGTCTTTCGTTTTTCTGAGCTTGAATCTCTTGTTTTTTGATTTCGTTTTGTACACTGACAGAAGTGTATTTTTTATTAAAAATAGGAATAGATAAGGATAGCATCGGCATCACCATATCCTTTACAGAACTCGTAATCATAGGATGCGCATCTTGGTTGATGTATTCTACACCCACACCTAAAGTTGGACTACTTTCTTTCTGATTTAATTTCTCGGACTGATCTACGCTATAGGCTACCTTGTCGTACTTTAAAAGTTCTGGGTTATTATTTAAACCTTCATATGCCAAAATCTCCTCGTTTTTAGGAAATTCTAAATCCGAAACAATTTGAATAGGCGTATCATAATCTCGGTTCATTAAACTATTCAAAGCTGCTTTTAAACCCACACTTTTCTGATTTAAAACATCTATTTCCTCCTGCAATTCATTTTGCCTAATTTGTAAACGCATAACATCTACCGGAGAAGCCTTTCCTACTCTCACTGATGTTAAGGCTAGCTTTTCAAAAGTTTGTAAAAGTGTCTTGTTCTGAGCCAAAACTTCTTGCTGAGCTTGAATTTCATAGATCTGATAATACAGTTGAGAAATCGAAAGAGCTAATTTACGTTGTGCAATATCCACGTCTACTAATTGAGCATCTGCCACAGATTCTGCATATGCCTTCTTGGCAGGTAATGTCCCAAACCAAGGCAACATTTGCATCGCCGAAACACTAAACCTTTCCATAGGCATATCCATTTCTGGACGCACGGCCATAAAACCAAAGTTAAATTCGGTATTGCCTAGCGTATTGACCTCATTTACTTTTTCTACAGCGACTTGATACTGATAATCCAACTTTTGAATCGAAGGATTATTTACCAAAGCTTCCTGAATTAAAATTTCTAATTGTTGTGCGTTTAGCATGCTAGACACTAATAGGGCACATATGATTTGTATTCCTTTTCTCATTTTTTTGTGTATTTAAGTTTTAACTCAGCTTTAAGGCTAAACAAAACCGGAACTACGAATAGGGTAATTAAAGCAATCAACATTCCCCCAAAACTCGGGATAGCCATAGGTATCATAATATCACTTCCTCGTCCGGTAGAAGTAAGTACAGGCAATAATGCCAATATGGTGGTAGCCGTTGTCATTAAACAAGGTCTAATTCTCTTTAATCCAGCTTCTAAGACTGAATCTCTAATTTCTTCTTTGGTACTCGGCTCATTTTTATCAAATGTTTGTGTTAAATAGGTCGCCATAACCACGCCATCATCTGTTGCAATTCCAAATAAGGCAATAAATCCAACCCAAACCGCCACACTTAAGTTCACCGGATGCATTTGGAAGAGATTCCTTAAGTTTTCATCGAAGAAATCTATATTCAAGAACCAATCTTGTCCGTACAACCAAATCATGATAAATCCACCTGAAAAGGCCACCGCAATTCCTGTGAAAACCATTAAAGAAGTCAACACAGAACGGAATTGAAAATAGAGAATCAAGAAAATAATGATTAAGGCTAATGGAACAATAATCGCTAATGTTTTCTCTGCTCTCAATTGGTTTTCATAGGTTCCTGTAAAGTGATAAGTAATTCCTTTTGGAACTTGTAAACTACCATTGTCTATATGCTCTTTAATTAAAGCCTGGGCATTTTCAACAACATCTACCTCAGCATATTCTTCTAATTTATCGAACAATACATAGCCAACCAAGAAGGTATCTTCACTATTAATCATCTGTGGACCTTGTTCATACCTAAGCTCTACCAATTCCCCTAACGGAACAGGATTTCCTTTTTCTACCGGCACATAAATCTTCTCTAAATCATCTGGGTTCGCTCTCAGTTCACGAGGATAGCGTACTCTAACCCCATATCTTTCTCTTCCTTCCACCGTTTGAGTTAAAGGCATTCCACCAACGGCAACTTGTAGAATTTCTTGAACATCTTCGATGCTGATTCCGTATCGCGCCAAACGATCGCGCTTAATATCAATCAGCATATAAGGTTTACCCACTATACGATCCGCAAACACAGCCTCTACTTTAACACCTTCTGCATGTTTTAATATTTCTTCGAGTTCTAATCCAAAAGCTTCTATTTGCCTTAAATCTTGACCTTTTACTTTGATTCCCATAGGAGCTCTCATCCCCGTCTGCAACATCACCAAACGAGTTTCAATCGGTTGTAATCTAGGCGCAGAAGTCACCCCCGGAAGCTTGGTAACCCGTACGATTTCATCCCAAATATCATCTGGATTTTTAATTTCAGGTCGCCAATTTCTGTAGAACTCACCAGAATTATCAGGGATCAAATCTTTAGTATCCACACTGAAAGCCGCCTTGTGCTTAACCGATCTATGTGGCTCTTCTGGTGTTAAATTAGGATTATGAACAATTCCACCATCTTTTAACTCAAAATATCCGTCTTCGTCTACTTTAAATCTTTGTCTCTTTCCATTTTCATTTAGTGCATATTCTGACTTATAATTAATGATATTCTCAAACATAGAAAGAGGCGCTGGGTCTAATGCTGATTCAGTTCTACCCGCTTTACCCACTACAGTCTCAATCTCCGGAATACTTGCTACCGCCATATCTAATTGTTGCAGAATACGCTTGTTTTCATCTACTCCCGAATGTGGCATCGAGGTAGGCATCAACAAGAAAGAACCTTCATTTAAAGATGGCATGAATTCCTTTCCAGTATTTTGCATAATAACAAAGCCAACTATAACCAAAGCCGTTGGAACAGAAAGGAAAATAAGTTTATAGCGTAGTGCCCAATGTAGAATTTGAGCATAATATCTTTGAAATAACCAGAAAAAACCAAGCAATCCAAAACAGATAATACCAACAAAAATTAAATTCCAAAAGATGTTTTTATCTACCCCTAATGGTCGCCAATATTCTGCTAACAAGAAGATGATTGCAAGAGCTGAAATAAAGATATTCAACCTATTAGCCTGTTCGTCGCTCAGTATGGGTTTAGGCGTTAAGAAGTCTTCTTTTAACAATCCCGTAATTCCAAAAGCAATTAAAACCAAGCCCAACCAAAAGCCAAATATCAAAGCAATGATTCCTAGTCCTATCCATAGGGTATTTAGGAACATGGTGGTTAGCTTTTTATAGTTTCTTTTCTTAAATAGATAAGCTGCAAACGGCGGAATTAAAAAGATAGCCACCAAAAAAGCCGCCACCAATGCCATAGTTTTGGTAAAGGCTAAGGGTCTAAAGAGTTTACCCTCTGCTCCCACCATGGTGAACACAGGAATAAAACTAATAATCGTTGTAAGTACCGCAGTTAAAATAGCGCCAGAAACTTCTGAACTGGCATTATATACGACCGTATTAATCGGAAGTCTTTCTCCTGTTTGGTCAAACCTTTCTTTATTTTCATCAAGATGTCGAATGACATTTTCAGAGAGAATAACACCGATATCCACCATCGTACCAATCGCAATCGCAATACCCGAAAGAGCTACAATGTTGGCATCTACATTAAAGAGTTTCATGGCGATAAAAACCATCAAAACAGCTACTGGCAATAGACCAGCAATGAGTAAAGATGCTCTAAGGTTGAACACCATTACAATAATCACAAAAATTGTAATTAAAATCTCTAAGGTTAAGGCCTCATCTAAAGTGCCAAGTGTTTCTTGAATCAATTCAGATCTATCATAAAAAGGTACAATGGTCAATTGCGAAACCGTTCCGTCTGATAATTCTTTAGAAGGCAAACCAGAGGCAATAGCATCAATTTGAACTTTTACATTTTCGATGACCTCCATAGGATTTGCTCCATATCTCGCAGTAACAACACCACCGACGACCTCAGCACCTTCTTTGTCTAAAATACCACGTCTAGGTGCGGGACCAAGGCTAACATGTGCGATATCGCTCACACGAATAGGCGTATAATTCTCGGAAGCAACCACAGCATTCTCGATGTCTGCAATTGACTTCACATACCCCAATCCACGCACTAGGTATTCAGCTTGGTTTATTTCCATGGTTTGCGCACCAATATCTTTGTTCGACATTTTAACCGCCTTTACGATCTCGGCCAAACCAATATTGTATTGACGCATCAATTCAGGTTTTACATCAATCTGATATTCCTGAACAAAACCACCAATAGACGCAACTTCAGAAACACCACTTGCCGAGGAAAGCGCATACTTTACATAATAATCTTGGATGCTTCGTAATTCGTTTAAATCCCAACCACCGGTTACGTTTCCATCTTTGTCTCTTCCTTCTAAAGTGTACCAATAAATTTGTCCTAAACCAGTTGCATCAGGACCTAAAGTTGGGTTCACATTTTCGGGTAGCAAACCAGCTGGAAGAGAATTTAATTTTTCTAATATTCGACTTCTGCTCCAATAGAATTCAACATCCTCTTCGAAAATGATATAGATGGTAGAGAAACCAAACATAGAAGAGCTACGAATCGTCTTCACACCTGGAATTCCTAGTAAAGTAGTGGTTAAAGGATAACTAATTTGGTCTTCTATATCTTGTGGAGACCTTCCCTCCCATTGGGTGTAAATGATTTGCTGATTCTCCCCAATATCAGGAATCGCATCCACCGCCACCGGATTAGTTGGTAGAAAACCTGTATCCCAATTAAATGGAGCATTTACGATACCCCAAGTTGTGAAAAGAGCTAATAACAAAACAGCTACTAACTTATTTTCTATAAGAAATTTTATGCCTTTATTTAGCATTTGATTTTGATTTTGAACAATGAAACATCTTTGTAGATTTCTGTATAACAGAATATGAAATGATGCAAGAATAGCTGCTCCAGATAGATTTAACTATAAAGCATACCATTCCAGAGCTAAATACTTCAGCTCTGATTTTGTTCTAAATCAAATTATATAAGTCTCCTGTATTTTTTGGAAGTCCCGTATGAGAAACGGCGGGGTGTAATCTTTAAAAGGTATGAAGTTTCTTTCTAAACCTTCAAAAAGATGATGATATGTAAAGACGAACGAAATAATGAATAATTGCTGATCAAGGCTAAGGCTAGCATAAGCTGCAGGTGCTTCATCTTGACCTTCATTCATAAATTGAACATCTGAACAACAGTCTGATTTTGAAATATTCTCATCACAAGTATTGGCTGGTTTTTCATGATCCATGCCACATGATTCAGCATGTTGAAACAAAGCTAAATCTACCAACGACTGTCCACAAAAATGAGCATCCATCAAAAAGGATGTAGTAGTCAAAAAGACTAAAACAGCCATCGTAATAGATAATATTTTATGGATTACAGATTTCATTGATTACAAATATATAAATCTTTTTTAAGATTCAATAAACTTAAATTTTATTAAAGTTTAAATAAAAAGGGCTTTCACTTAATTTAATTATTAATTTTTAAGCTCATTTTCTTCAAATTTTTCAGCTATTCTAAACTAAACTCTAGCGCGTTTCCGGCTGAGAAAACTTTAAAATAACCTAGTGCATCTCCTGTAATGTTAGAGTTTGGGTTGGTAGGTGTAGCCGTAGATTGAGATAAATTTAATTTAACACCCAGCAAATATTCATATGCCGATTCATTGATATTATGCATATCGATAGTTATCATATCTGCGTAATTGGCTTCGATAGAAAACTTTTGACTATTCTCTAAACCATCAAAACCTTGATCCTCTTTAATGAAGATATCTTTTTCCTTTACACCGTTTCGCTTAACTATGAATTGATAATAATTGTCTTCACCTGCTGGATCTAGGAAAATAGGTTGGAATTCAAAAACAGGATCATCTTCTTCGTCTTGAAAAGCCACGTCTCTTTCTCTGTAGGTAACATCTGTTAGTTCCACTTTTCTTGGCATTGTTTGTATAGAAGAATATGTAGAACCATCACTTAATTGAACTTCTAAACGATAAGTTTTGCCTGGTTCGCCCACCAAAGATTCATTTTGATAAACACCTTCCTCGATTTGATTTAATATAAAAATCTCATCATTGTCGATAGCCTTGATACTTACTTCAGCGTCACTCACATTTGTAGGTTCAGAAGCGTCGTTTAAATTTCTA
>CAZKJO010000061.1:0-2448 GCA_964553105.1 uncultured Weeksellaceae bacterium
CACAACAATTGTATATGTACAAGTTCCTACTTCCAAAATTGTCGAATTATTAACTGATTTTTCGGCAGCTAAACTAAAAGTTCCCATAAGCATAACTAATGCTCCTAATAATGGATTTTTCATAAAAATATAATTTTAATTGTTATTTTGAAAACAAAAATCTAAAACCAAATTTATTTTGCTAAAAACAAGAAAATTTATTAATAAATTAGTTTATGCCGCGGTAGGGATAGAAGCGGCATCTAATGCCGTGGATTGCTAAAACAAAATACGGCGAAAAAGAGTGGAGCAGCTTGCTGCAAACTCCTTTTTCGCCGTTTATTTTGTAGCAATCTACAAATTAGATACAGCGGATAGCCCGTTAAACCGCCCCAATACACCTAATTACATTTATCTCATTTTGACCCAATTTCACGCATGAACGAATAGTTTTCTTAATTATTAGATAAGAAATGCTAAGTTTTTGGTAAGATTTAGTCTTTATTAGCTATTTATGTTGAACTCAAGTTAATTCACAATTCTTTAGCAGAAATTAAGTTTTAGGATGCCCACCTTTGAATTATTAATTCATAAAAACAGAAGAAATGAAAAAATTATTGTTATCAGTAAGTTTAGTAGGATTAGGTGTTATGGGCTTTGCACAAGATGAGATAAAGAAAGTTGAAAAAGAAGTCGTAGAGGTAGCCGCACAGCCAGATGGGAGCATTGTGATTGAAGGTGACAACAAGGAGGAAAGCGTCTCTTTAAATGGTGAAAAACTGATTGTAAAGGGAAATAATATAGTGGTTCATGGTGCTGGAGATGCAAGTGAAGTGATTGTGGAAGGCGATGGTTGCCAAGTTGTAGTGGATAGTAGCAAGAAGATTGATATTAAAGGAAGTAAGAGCTATGTTTACTATAGAAAAGGTGAACCAAAAACCAATGTGAGCGGCGGTAGCGCTGTGCAGAAAATTGATTCTTAATTAACTTTAATACTACCAATTGACTGAAAAGAAAAAGCCTTGGAATGAATTCCAAGGCTTTTCTTATTTGTTTAAAACTGAATGTGTTTTATACTTTTAGTTTGAAATCCATTCCGATTAGGTCTTGATTTTGGTCAAGAATGGGTTGAATTTCATTTGCTAAAAACTCCTCTGTTTGGATTGGAGCAAAACCAATGAAGTTCATTGGGTCCATTACTTCTTGCATTTTTACCTTATCAATCGGAAAGCTATCATCGGCTAAAATGCGCTCTACCAAATCGTTTGGCTTACCTTCTATTTTAACTTGTTTGGCTGCTTCCATAGAGTGAACACGGATGATTTCGTGTAACTCCTGACGATCTCCTCCATTTTTAACACCTTCCATGATCATGTACTCTGTTGCCATGAATGGTAATTCGTCGTTGATATGCTTAGCAATCATCTTTTCGTAAACGACTAAACCATCTAAAACATTCACCCAGATTCCAAGGATAGAATCAATCGCTAAAAACGCCTGAGGAATGGTTAAACGCTTGTTGGCAGAGTCATCTAAGGTTCTCTCAAACCATTGTGTAGCTGCTACTAAATCAGATCCACGGCCGATGGTCATTACGAATTTAGCCAAAGCTCCGATTCGCTCGCAACGCATTGGGTTTCGCTTGTAAGCCATGGCAGATGAACCGATTTGGTTTTTCTCGAATGGCTCTTCGATCTCTTTTAAATTCTGTAATAAACGGATATCGTTTGAGAATTTGTGTGCAGATTGGGCAATGTTTGAAAGCAATGCCATCACCTCAGCGTCCACTTTTCTATCGTATGTTTGACCTGTTACGCCAAATACATTTTTGAATCCAAAACGCTCTGAAAGTCTTCTGTCTAAGTCTTTAACCTTGGTGTAATCTCCGTTAAATAACTCTTTGAAACTTGCTGCAGTTCCAGTTGTTCCTTTCACGCCACGGAATCTAAGGGTTTCTAATCTAAATTCTAATTCCTCAAAATCCATTAAAACACTTTGCAGCCAAAGCGTTGCGCGCTTACCTACCGTTGTTAACTGCGCTGGTTGGTAATGTGTGAATCCTAAGGTTGGAAGGTCTTTATATTCTTTGGCGAATTTGGCCAAACCTGCCATTACATTGATTAGCTTTTTCTTCACCAATTGCATCCCGTCTCTCAACTGGATTAGGTCTGTGTTGTCACCCACAAATGCAGATGTAGCACCTAAGTGAATGATAGCCTTTGCTTTTGGCGCAACGTCTCCGTAGGTGTGTACGTGAGCCATTACATCATGACGGAATTCCTTCTCGTACTTGGCAGCAACCTCATAATCAATGTTGTCTACATTAGCTTTAAGTTCGTCTATTTGTTCTTGAGAAATATCTAAACCTAAGTCTTTTTGAATTTCTGCTAAAGCAATCCAAAGCTCTCTCCAAGTCCCGAATTTCTTATCCGGAGAAAAGTTAAAAAGCATTTCTGTACTCGCATATCT
>CAZKJO010000061.1:2548-4803 GCA_964553105.1 uncultured Weeksellaceae bacterium
AGTTTTGTTGTTGATGATGTGAAGTAATCGATTTCTTGATTGTCCTCTGTTTTGTAAGCTGTACAAACTTTAATTTTATCAAATCCGCTTAAAACATCTAATTTAGTAATCACTAAATGCGTGATTCCGTTGATCATACAAGCATGGCGTAAAGCTACTAAATCCAACCAACCACTTCTTCTTGGGCGACCTGTTGTTGCACCAAATTCATGACCAATGGTTCTGATTCTCTCACCCACCTCATCGTCTAACTCAGTTACGAACGGACCATTACCCACACGTGTACAGTAAGCTTTTGCTACACCAATCAAGTGTTGTAATTTATTTGGTGGAACTCCCGCGCCGATACAAACACCCCCTGTAGAAGGAGATGATGACGTAACGAATGGGTAAGTACCAAAATCAATATCTAACATTAAAGCTTGTGCACCTTCGAATAATACATTTTTACCTTCGTCGATAGCTTCATTTAATTCTCTTTCTGTATAAATAATTCTATCCTTCAAGATATCGCCGTACGCTAAGCATTGTTGATAAATTTCATCAAAATCCATAGGAGGCTTATTATACAATTTCTCAAAAATTGCATTTTTAATCTCGATGTTGATTTTTAATTTTTCTTTTAAAACCTCTGGATTTAAAAGGTCGATAGCTCTAATACCTACACGAGCCACTTTATCCTCATAGCAAGGACCGATACCGCGTTTGGTAGTTCCAATTTTATCAGTTCCTGCAGCTTCTTCGCGGTAGGTATCGTATAAAATGTGGTAAGGCATAATGATATGCGCTCGACGACTAATAAAAACGTGGTCTGTAGATTGACCTTTTTCTTCTAAAGCTTCTATTTCTTCTAAAAATGCTTTTGGATCGATCACCACACCGTTTCCTAAAATACATTTCCCTTTACATTGTAAAACGCCAGATGGCAATAAGTGTAAAACGAATTTGTCTTTTCCTACATAAACAGTGTGCCCTGCATTGTTACCTCCCTGAAAGCGAACAACATAATCTGATTTTGCAGATAAAACATCGGTGATTTTTCCTTTTCCTTCGTCGCCCCACTGGAGACCTACTACTACGAATGTTGACATAAAATTGGATTGAATTATTAACGTATTTAAACGTGTTCAAAGATAAAAATTATATCCTCTATACACTATTATTTACAAAGGCATTTTCAACAAATTATCCTTACTCCTATTCATCTATATTTCATTTTAGTTTGAAGTATATATATCGGCAAACTAAATCTATATCTTTGCCGAATGTTTGATGCCAAAGATTTATTTAGAAATTTTACTCCTGCTGAGTTTACATCAAAAGCTTTAGAGATTTTTCGATTTCAAGCGGAGCACAATTCGGTGTACAAAAAATTTCTTTCTCATTTAGGGACAAAAGTAGAATCTATCGCTAGCATAGAAGAAATTCCTTTTATTCCTATATCTTTTTTCAAAGAGTTTAAGGTTGTTTCAAGTAAAGGAGATATTGAGAAGACTTTTAGTAGTTCGGGCACTACCGGAACGCTTACGAGCTATCATCATATTACAGATTTGAGCATCTATCATCAACAATTGGATGCGAGTTTTGAATACTTTTATGGTGATTATAAGGATTATATCGTATTCCCACTTCTACCTGCTTATGCCGAAAGAAAAGGTTCCTCTTTGATTGAAATGGCAGATATTTGGATGCAGAAAACCGGTCAAGAAAATAAATCTTATTATCTCTACGATCATCAGCAATTGGCCAAAGACATCAAAAATGCTCCAAAAGACAAAAAACTCATTCTCATTGGAGTTTCCTTTGCCTTAATGGATTTTGCCGAGCAACATCCACAAGATTTATCTGACCTAATCATCATGGAAACGGGCGGTATGAAAGGAAGGCGAGCAGAACTAACTCGTCCAGAATTACATGATTTCTTGAAGGATGCATTTCAAGTTGAACAAATTCAGTCGGAATATGGTATGACCGAATTACTGTCACAAGCTTACGCTAGAAAAAACGGTCTTTTTGAAACGCCACCTTGGATGAAAATTATATTACGAGACAAGGAAGATCCACTTTCATATGTTGAACCAAGAATGTCGGGTGGAATCAACGTGATTGATTTTGCTAATATCAACTCTTGCAGTTTTATTGCGACCGACGATTTAGGGCGATTTCATTCAGAAAATCAATTAGAAATTCTTGGGCGATTAGATCATTCAGATTTACGAGGCTGTAATTTGATGGTGGTGGATTAAAGGTTGTTT
>CAZKJO010000061.1:4903-7209 GCA_964553105.1 uncultured Weeksellaceae bacterium
AGGTTTGGTGACCTATTTTGTTTATTTAAAAATTGAATTAAATATCATAGCAAAAGAGGATGAATTGCCTTAACTTTGCACAAAATTTGTCAGCAGAAAGATTTTTATTTTCATCAAGACAATTTAATTCAACAACATGCAAGCACGCGAAGATTTTTTATTAAAAGCCTACGAACTCGGAATTATTAAATTTGGAAGTTTCACCCTTAAAAGTGGTATTGAATCTCCTTTTTATGTAGATTTAAGACCGCTAGCATCTAGCCCACAATTATTAAAAACATTGTCAAACAATTTATTGCAATTGGTTGATAATTCAAAATTAGAACTGATTTGTGGCGTTCCTTATGCCGCTTTGCCTATGGCGACCACAATGTCCTTAGAAAGTGGGATTCCTTTAATCATTAAAAGAAAGGAAAACAAAGGCTATGGAACAAAACGCATGTTGGAAGGTGTTTTTCACGATGGACAAAATTGTTTGTTGGTAGAGGACGTAATTACCAGCGGTAAAAGTTTGGTAGAAACCATCGACGAAGTTGAAAAAGAAGGTTTAGTTGTTACCGATTTGGTTGTTGTATTAGACCGTGAACAAGGTGGTATTCAGCGATTAGAAGAAAAAGGATATAATGTTCATACCTTATTTACTATTAACGAGGTAATTGATATTTTATTCAAATACAAAAGATTGGATGAAGGAGAAGTAAAGAAAATCAAGAATTTCTTAAGTATGCCTCCACAAGCTCCAAGCAGAAAAAGAACGCCTCTTCAAGATAAAGAAGTTCAGCACCCTGTAGGTAAAAACATGATTGACATTGCGTTGCGCAAAAAATCTAACTTAATTGCCTCGGCTGATGTTGTGAGTTCCCTAGAGTTAATCAATTTAGCTAAAGGAATTGGAGATAAAATTGTTGCTTTAAAATTACATTCAGATATTATTACTGATTTTAGTTGGGATTTAGTGGCTGAACTAAGAACTATTGCAAGAGAAAAGGATTTCTTATTATTTGAGGATAGAAAATTCGCCGATATCGGAAATACCCAAGAATTACAGTTCAAACAAGGTGTTTACCGTTTTGCGGATTGGGTTGATATGGTAACAGCACACCCTATTGCTGGAGAAAAAAGCTTTGACGTTTTTGAGCCAACCGGTGTTGTAGCCATTGTAGAAATGTCTTCTGCAGGTGCTTTAACCGATGATTATTATGTTTCTAAAGCATTAAATATTGCTCAAAAATCAGCGGATGTATTCGCGGTAGTAGCACAAAGACAAGTTCCAGATGATTTATTGTTATTGACGCCTGGGGTTAACATAGACAGAAAAGGCGATAGCAAAGGACAACAATATAACACGCCTAAGAAAGTATTCTCTGAGTACCTAACGGACTTTATGATTGTAGGACGTGGAATTTATAAAGCAAATGATCCCGTTGCAGCTGCCGAAGAATATCGCCAGCAAGGTTGGAAAGCGTATGAAGACAGCCTTTCTTAAGCTTTAAGATTTAAAAATATAAGATCCCAATGGATTAAATCGATTGGGATTTTTTTATACACGTTTATTTAATGAACAATAAAGCCCGCCTGATTTTATCATAGGTTATTTCGGCATTATTGGCTTCATAAAGATATTTCAGCGAAGTGTTTTCTTTATCCTCATCTGATTTATCTAGAGCCTCCCGAACACGATTAATCACCTCTTCTTCTGGCTTTAATGCAGAAAAATCTGTTTCGGGAAATTCTTGTTTAATTTTAAAGAAATGTCCTAAAATGGTGCTCTCAACATATCCTCTTTCTTCGGCAATTTCCTTTAAATTCATGCCTTCGTCTAAAAGCTCTTTGGTGATTAAATGTGTAGGAACTTTGGATTTATTAGAAGCTTTTAACTTCTTTTTTTCTTTAACCTTTTTAATTTCTCGTTTGTCAATCGTTCCACCATTTCTCACCACAAACGAATCAAAGTCTTTCTCTAAATCAGATGTATGAAGGTTAAAATCAATCTCTTGGGATAATTCCATAAAACGTTTATCTGCCTTTCGAGCCAATTCATCTAATTGCATCACCATAGGATTTACACCTTTTAGTCGCAGCCCCTTCATATCTCTTAGTCGGGATAAAGCCACATAACCTTGTCCTTTTTCAAAGGTTTTTCTTAAATCTATGGTAGCGGCATCTAAGGTCATTCCTTGACTTTTATGAACTGTAATCGCCCAAGCCAAACGCAATGGAATCTGAGTAAACGAAGCCAAGGTTTTGCCCTGTTCATCATCTACCTTCCAAGTTTCGGATTTAGCCTCAATCCAATCGCCATCGCG
>CAZKJO010000061.1:7309-9209 GCA_964553105.1 uncultured Weeksellaceae bacterium
TATAATTGAGGAAAAACCTCCTCATCCTCGTACATACTTTCTTGCACTTTTTCCTCTAACAATTGCACTACAGATTGGCTCATTTCGCCATTTCTTATTTCATTCAATACAAAATTTAACTCATTTTCTGTCTGACGAAACTGCTTGGTTAGATAACATACATGCAAATTAGCTCTCACCCAAGAATTGGACATAAAGCAAAACTTATCTTTAGAAGTTTCGTGATGCTCACCAATCGGAGGCAACTGATAGAAGTCTCCAGAAAACACCACTTGAATTCCTCCAAAAGGCAGATTATTCCCTTTGAAATATTGCAAAACCTCATCTACCATAGAAAACTGCTTAAGATGTAGCATAGAGATCTCATCGATGATAAGAACTGCTACCTCATCCATCTTATTTTGCATGTATTTTTTGGTCTTTAGGGTCTGCAAATGACGTAGCGTCATATGATCCCGAACGCCAATACCAGACCAAGCATGAATCGTCATTCCGTTCATATGCGTGGCCGCAATCCCTGTACTGGCCGTAATAGCCACCGGCACTCTCCTTTCTTGCAGGTATTTGATATATTGATTTAAGACATAGGTTTTCCCGGTTCCTGCCGAACCTGTTAGGAAAACATTGCGTCCTGATTTCAATATAGCCAGTGCTTTTTCTTGGGTCATATCTTAGGTTGATTTATAAGTTTTAAGCGAGTTTTTAAAGTGAAGTTTAAAATTAATAAACATAAATTTTAATCTATTTACAAAGCATTTTCTACTTAAAAATAAAGTCAAAACTTTTCAAAATTATAGATTTCTAAAATAAGGAAAATAACCGAATCAACGAATTAAAAGGATATTGAATTTAAAGATGAAGATGTCAACCTAGATTTGTATTTTTGACTCTTTCAGGCTATGTATCCACTCATCAAGAAATTATTGTTTAAAAAAGATCCAGAGGAAGCGCATCATTGGGTCATGAATAAACTCCACACTTGGGGAAATTCTTTTCTTTTCAGTCCTATTATTAAAAATCAATTTTCGTTTGATAAAAAATCATTGAACAGAGAATTATGGGATTTAAAATTTAAAAATCCGATTGGTCTTGCGGCTGGATTTGACAAAGATGCCAAGTACATTGATGATTTAGCTAAATTAGGTTTTGGCTATGTAGAAATCGGAACCTTGACCCCCAAACCACAAGCTGGGAATGATAAACCACGCTTATTTAGACTTCCAAGCGATGAAGCATTAATCAATCGTATGGGATTTAATAATGAGGGAGTTGATGCTGCGGTAGAAAGATTGAAAAAGAGAAAATCTGACATTATTGTAGGCGGAAATATTGGGAAAAATAAAACTACACCGAACGAAAATGCCATAGATGATTATGAGTATTGCTTTCGTAAACTGTATGATCATGTAGATTATTTTGTAGTAAATGTAAGCAGCCCCAACACTCCCAACCTGCGCGAATTACAAGAAAAAGAGCCTTTACAGCGATTATTATCTCGTTTACAACTCATCAACACAGAATTAGGGAAAGCTCGTCCTATATTGCTTAAAATCGCTCCTGATTTAAGCCAAAGTCAATTAGATGATATCATAGAAATTGCTTTAAATTTAAACCTAAATGGAATTGTTGCTACCAATACAACGATTGCTAGAGAGGGCTTAATGGGAGATCCTAAAGTCGTTTCAGAAGCAGGTGGAGTTAGTGGAAAACCTTTAACTCAACGAAGCACAGAAGTGATTAAATACCTTCATACACAATCAAAAGGTAAGTTGATTATCATTGGTGTGGGAGGAATTTTCAATGCAGAGGATGCTAAAGAAAAATTAGAAGCTGGTGCAAGTTTACTTCAGGTTTATACCGGTTTTATCTATGAAGGACCCGGTATTGTGAAGAATATTTG
>CAZKJO010000062.1:0-8674 GCA_964553105.1 uncultured Weeksellaceae bacterium
ATGAAATGCAGCAATTAAGATTTTTAACATTAGTTCTATCCTTTTTTCTTCTTCCTTTTGTAAATGGACAAGAGACTACCACCACGACTGTCAAGGAGTTTTTTGAAGAGGAGCAAAAGAAAGCAGATGAAGATGGATTTAATTTAGTTTCAACCATTATGCACCACGTTAGTGATGCACACGAATGGCATCTATGGGGTGAAGGCGATAGCTCAGTGGGCTTATATTTGCCGGTAATCCTTTTAGATGATGGTATTAAGATGTTTTCATCTAAACCGTTGTATTATGGAAATCGAATAGTAGAGAGTGGAGGTAAGTATTACACACTGATTCACGAGAAGATCTACGAAACAGATGCTGCGGGTACATTAAACTTGGATGCAGAAGGTCATCCGACCAATGTGAAACCGCTTGATTTCTCAATTACAAAGAATGTTTTAATGATGTTCATCGCTGGATTGATATTGTTATTGATGTTTGGATCCGCAGCAAGATCTTATAAAAAAGGGATGGTTCCTCGTGGATTAACTTCCTTTTTGGAGCCGCTTGTTATTTTTGTGAGAGAAGATATTGCAAAGCCTAACATTGGTCCGAGATATCAGGCGTATATGCCATATTTATTGACTTTATTTTTCTTTATTTGGTTGTTAAACTTAACGGGTTTAATGCCTGGAGCAGCCAACGTGAGTGGAAATATTTCTTTCACGATGGTATTAGCGGTAATAACCTTTTTGGTAACGACCTTTAGCGGAAATAAATATTATTGGGGTCATATTTTCAATCCATTGGCAGGACAAATGCCGTGGTATGCAAAAATCCCGATTTATATAATTTTAGTTCCCGTTGAAATTTTGGGGATGTTTACAAAGCCCTTTGCATTAATGATACGTTTATTTGCGAACATGACCGCTGGGCATATCATTATTTTGAGCTTTATATCGCTTATTTTTATTTTGGATAGTATAGCAGTTGCGCCTGCATCGATTTTGCTTACATTGTTTATGTATTTAGTGAAATTGTTGGTGACGTTTCTGCAAGCCTATATATTTACGCTTTTGACTGCTTTGTTCGTAGGAATGTCAGTAGAAGAAGCACATTAATTAGAAACCATTTATTATTAATTTAAATTTTTTATCATGGGATTAACAGGATCATTAGCTGCTATTGGAGCAGGAATCGCCGTATTAGGAATCGGTTTAGGAATTGGTAGAATCGGTAGTAGTGCTATGGACGCTATCGCTCGCCAACCTGAAGCATCTGGAAAAATTCAGATTGCAATGATTATTGCAGCGGCGCTTA
Organism: uncultured Weeksellaceae bacterium; assembly: GCA_964553105.1. Classification (GTDB taxonomy): domain Bacteria; phylum Bacteroidota; class Bacteroidia; order Flavobacteriales; family Weeksellaceae; genus Profundicola. The sequence goes on from CAZKJO010000062.1 coordinate 1,300, forward strand.
TCGAGGGTGCAGGTCTTTTCGGACTTGTAATTGCATTCTTGAATAACTAAATGGACTTAGAAAGCCCGTCTTATGCGGTTGGCAATCGGGCTTTCTTTTAAAAAATTTAATAAATTAGCAAAAATATATTATGGAATTATTAACACCATCCATTGGTCTTATATTCTGGACAACTGTATCCTTCGCGATTCTTGTTTTTGTTTTAGGGAAATTCGCATGGAATCCCATTCTAAAAGCTGTAAATGAACGTGAATTGCACATTGAAGATGCCTTGAATCAAGCTAAAAAAGCTCGTGAGGAAATGGCATACCTTAAGAATGAGAACGAAAAAATATTACAGCAAGCACGTGAGGAGCGTGATGCAATGTTAAAAGAAGCGCGTGAAATGCGTAATGAGACGATCAACAAAGCAAAAGAGGATGCTAAATTAGAGGCAGAGAAAATTATTGTTTCTGCTCGCGAAAGCATTCAAACAGAGAAAGCGGCTGCTATTGCGGATATCAAAAACCAAGTTGCTACTTTATCTATTGGAGTTGCAGAAAAGGTTTTAGGTAAGCAATTAAGCCAAAGCGAAAATCAAAATGCTTATGTTGATGAATTAATTAAAGATATTAATTTAAGCTAATGGCACATTTTCGGGTAGCAAAAAGATACGCTAAAGGGTTTATGGATTTCCTTTCCGGTTCTGATAAGGAGGAAATGGTTATGCAAGAAATGTTGCAATTGCGCGATTTGGTTAAATCCAACCGTGATCTTAAAAATTTCTTTGCGTCTCCGATAATAGATTATAAAAAGAAAACGCAAATCATGAACAATGTGTTTGCGGATTATTCAGAGGAATCCAGAACATTTTTATCCCTGATTATAAGACAAGATAGAAGTTTAGCGATTGGAGAAATCGCAGCTGAATTTATTCAGCTTTATAAAGCTAAAAATAATATTAAGGATGCTACGATTACTTCTGCACAGAAGTTAGATCAAGCACAAATAGATGCTATTTTGAGCAAAGCCAAAGAAACGCTGCCTGCAGGAACTTCTTTAGAAGTTTTAAATAAGGTAGATCCAAGTTTAATTGGTGGATTCATTTTAAGAATAGATGACAAGCAATTCGATGCATCTATCAGCTCTAAAATGAATAAAATTAGAAAAGAATTTGATTCAAAACATTATATTCCAAAGGTTTAATAAGACAAAATCATGGCAGAAATCAATCCAGCTGAAGTATCAGCTATATTAAAACAACAATTAACTAATTTCAACTCAGACGCTGAACTGTCTGAAGTTGGTACCGTACTACAAGTAGGTGACGGTATTGCACGTATCTATGGATTAGAAAACGCACAATACGGTGAATTAGTTGAATTCAGTACTGGTTTAGAAGGACTTGTATTGAACTTAGAAGAAGACAACGTAGGTGTTGTACTTTTAGGTGAATCGAAAGGGATTAAAGAAGGAGATACAGCAAAAAGAACGAACAGAATTGCATCTATCAAGGTAGGTGAATCTATGTTGGGTAGAGTTGTTGATACTTTAGGTTATCCAATCGATGGTAAAGGACCTTTAGAAGGTGAATTATTTGAATTGCCAATTGAGAGAAAAGCACCAGGTGTTATCTACCGTGAGCCTGTTTCTGAACCTTTGCAAACTGGTATTGTAGCAATCGACTCTATGATTCCTGTAGGTCGTGGTCAACGTGAGTTGATTATTGGTGACCGCCAAACAGGTAAATCAACCGTTGCGATTGATACAATTTTGAACCAAAAAGAATTTTACGATAGAGGAGAGCCTGTTTACTGTATCTATGTTGCTGTAGGACAAAAAGCATCTACCGTAGCACAAACTGTGGCTGTATTAGAAGAGCACGGTGCAATGGCATATACGGTGATTGTTGCGGCTAACGCATCCGATCCAGCGCCTATGCAGGTATATGCTCCATTGGCAGGTGCTGCTATTGGTGAGTATTTCCGTGATACTGGTCGTCCAGCATTAATTGTATATGATGACTTATCTAAACAAGCGGTTGCTTACCGCGAGGTGTCTCTTTTATTAAGAAGACCTCCAGGACGTGAGGCATATCCAGGTGACGTTTTCTACTTACACTCTAGATTATTAGAGCGTGCTGCTAAGATTATTGATGATGATAATGTTGCTAAGAACATGAACGACTTACCAGAATCAATGAAAGGTATTGTGAAAGGAGGTGGTTCTTTAACGGCATTGCCAATTATTGAAACACAAGCAGGTGACGTTTCTGCCTATATTCCAACCAACGTAATTTCGATTACAGATGGTCAGATTTTCTTAGAGTCAGATTTATTTAACTCTGGTGTTCGTCCAGCTATTAACGTAGGTATTTCTGTATCTCGTGTGGGTGGTGCAGCTCAGATTAAATCAATGAAAAAAGTATCTGGTACGCTTAAGTTAGACCAAGCTCAATACCGTGAGCTAGAAGCGTTCGCTAAGTTTGGATCTGATCTGGATGCGGCTACTATGGCGGTTATTGGAAAAGGAGAGAGAAACGTAGAGATTCTTAAGCAAAACGTAAATTCACCTATGCCAGTTGAGAACCAAGTTGCTTTAATTTATGCAGGTACAAATAACTTAATGAGAAATGTTCCTGTAGAAAAAGTAAAAGAATTCCAAGAAGAATATATTTCATTCTTGAACCAGAAACACCCTGAAACCATGTCAGCATTAAAAGCTGGTAAGTATACAGATGAGTTAACGCAAGTATTAACTTCTGTTGCAAATGATTTATCAGGAAAGTACGCTAAAAACAAAGCGTAATAAAATTTAATAATTCAACACGATGCCTACCGGTGTTGTGTTGAATTTATTTGTGTTGATTTAATCAACTATTAAATTAAAATTAAAATTTAAGGCACCATATCAATGGCGAATTTAAAAGAAATACGTAGTAGGATAACATCTGTTGGGTCAACCATGCAAATTACCAATGCCATGAAAATGGTATCGGCAGCTAAGTTGAAAAAGGCTCAAGATGCTATTATTCAAATGCGACCTTATGCTAACAAGTTGCGCGAACTTATGGACAATGTAAGTGCGAGTATGGACGAGGAAGTAGGAGGTGATTTCACAGAAAAACGTGAGGTACGCAATGTATTGATTATTGCTGTGACTTCTAATCGTGGTTTGGCAGGAGCATTCAACTCCAATGTTATCAAAGAAGTTGTGCGTTTAGCTAAAGAAGATTACAAAGGCAAAAACGTTAGTTATTTGACCATTGGTAAAAAGGCTAATGATATTGTAAAGAAAGAGCACACGGTATATAAAAACGAAAGTCATCTTTGGGATGATTTCAACTTCAAGAATTCATCTGACATTGCTGACCAGGTGATGGAAGCATTTAAGAATAAGGAATTCGATGAAGTGAGATTGGTTTATAATCATTTTAAAAATGCCGCCAATCAAGACGTTTTAAACGAAGCTTTCTTGCCTATCTCTATAGATACTAGTCAGGAGGTAGAAACAAGCGTAGATTACATATTTGAGCCTAATAAAGTAGAAATCTTAATGGAGTTAATCCCTAAGACTTTAAAGACGCAATTATATAAAGCTCTTTTAGATTCTAATGCGTCTGAACACGGCGCGCGTATGACGGCAATGCACAAGGCTACCGACAATGCTGCAGAACTAGAAAAAGCACTTAAACTACAATATAACAAAGCGAGACAAGCAGCGATTACTAACGAGATTTTAGAAATCGTAGGAGGAGCCGATGCTTTGGACGGATAATAAATTTCAAAATTGAAAATAGTATAAAACCACTGAACAATGTTCGGTGGTTTTTTGATTTTAAAACTGTTAATAAATGATTATCTTCACGATGTTGTTGATAAATATTAAGAAATAAATGCAAATAAGACGCAAATAATTTGTTTTTTTATTTTCGTTTCATAATAATCATTAAAAATTATTTATTATGAAATATTTATTTTTTACAATGGCTTTATTATTTGGATGTTTTATTCTATCTTTTGCAAAGTCGAAAACAAATAGCATTCAAGAAGAAAATGATTTCTTAAGCTCATCGCAAATTATTTCCTATACTTCTTTACAAAAGGTTAAGCTCAATAATAAAAATCAAGAATGTGTTGAATATGCTGATAATGTGGTTAATTTTTTTGAGCATGAGAATTCAAGTCTTTCTTCTGCAGAATTAACAGAAATCCACGATCGCGCTTATTCCTATTGTATGTCACAAAAATAAATTGAAATAAAATGTTTAAAATTTTACAATTCCTTATATTACTATTGTTTACATCCGTAATTGCGCAATCAAACGAGCCTAATTTCTTTATTTATCAAGCTTATAAATTCGAATCTTCCGAAGATGAGAGCAGTAATATGAGAATGTTCTTAAAACAGGAAACGGATAGCATCCAATTTGAACTTAAATATGCAAATAATGCAAGCTACTTTTATCCTATTTATAAAATTGATAACTCCCAAGAATTTAAAATAAGTTTACATGATGTGTTCAGAAAATCGCAAGGAGAGTTTTTTGTTGATTATCAACTGAAGAAAACTGAAAACATGAAATATTTAAATGGACGACGGGTGATAATTGAATATGATTTCGATGAAATTGAATGGGAAATGACAGATAAAACCGAGATAGTAAATGATAGATTATGTAAAATTGCAGTAAATCGTCGTTATGAAACTGGTTTAAACGGTCCTAAAGAAATTGTTACGGTAGCCTGGGTAGATGAAAGCTATGCCGCTGATATTGCACCATTTGGGTTAGTAGGTTTACGGGGCCTAATTGTAAAAGTTAACTTTAATAATAATTATGAGGTTATATTAAGCGATATTTCTTCCATAAAAAATCCAAAGCTAAAAGAATTAAAAGAAAAGAATAGAATCTCATTGACAGAATATTACGCTGAAATTGAGAGATTAAACAAAGAAAGAAGAGAAAGAAAAGGAGGTCTGGTGTTGTGATGCTCACATATCTTTCTTTTATTAAATAATCCTAAAACCACTGCCATATATTCAATGGTTTTTTTTGTTTGGAATCTTGGTAACAAAAAGCTATTTTTATTGAACTATTGACAAGTTTTAACAGATAAATGCAAATAAGTCGGAAATAAATTGTTTTTCTATTTTCGTTTCATATTAATCATTAAAATTATAATTATTATGAAAAATTTACTTTTAAGTTTAATGTTTTTTGGCTGTGGATTATTGAGTTCTGTAGGAAATGGATATCCTTTGAAAGGTCATGAATCCCTTTCTCTTTTACAAAGAGAAGAGAGCAAACCAACTATTTATTGTGTAACAGTTGGTGGACGAAATTATTGTTGTGAGGCTGCTACATATGATGAAGCAAAGTCTTGTGCAAGAAAAAAAGCTCTCGAGGATTTGACACCTGCTCCAGAGGAACCTGGAAATCCAGCTTAGGATTTTTCGCATTATGAGAAATTTAATACTTTTATAGAACAGCTTTAGTTAGAATGAAATGAAATTAGTAATATCACAAATTTTTATTTTATTTTTCACTTTATCTTTTTCTCAAACTTTAAGCAGTGAATATAAAATAGCATATGCTCATTATAACCAAAAGGATTATGAAATATCTAAAGATACCATAAATGCTTTCTTGTATTTTAATGAGAATTATTCATTGTATGAAATGAATGGAAAGACATATGACCTAAATTCTTTTAAATTTAATGAAAATGATGAAATAGAAAGTGAGTTGGTGCCATTCACAGATTATGTATGGAAAAGCTTTCAAGATGATTTGATGTTTTCAAAATCACAAATTGCTTATCAGAATGGTGTTATTTTGAAGCAAGATTTAAAGGATTTCGAGATAATAGCTAGGCATCCCCAAGATGTGAAAAATATTTTAGGATATGAATGCAGTGCAGTTTCCATTTTATATAAAGGAAGGAGGTATAAGATTTACTATACAGAGAAATTTAATTCAGCGGTTGGTCCATGGAAGTTTCACGGATTAAAGGGGCTTATTCTAGAGGTAATTGATCTCGAAAACCAATTACATATTATAGCCAAAAAAATAGAAAAAAATAATAAAACCTTCGAAAATCCATTTAAAAATAATATGTATTTATCTTGGAATACATTGATAGACAAAGCGAGTATATTATATTCAAAGGATATTGTAGAGCAAAAAAGATGTTGTAATCAACGCATTATGATTAGTGGATTAGAAAATGATATAGAAAGATATGAGTTGAACTCTGATTACGCAGTAGAAGTTGATTACAAAGTTTATATTGAACTTACCGAAAAAAATGAAATTGATAAATCTTTAGATTCTGACTTTAAACTTATTCTGACACCTGTTGAGTCAAATTATTTTTATGTAGAAAAAATCATCAATAATCAAGGACTTTCAAGTTATGGTTATGTTTTTCAACGTGGTATAATATATAAAGATATAATTGATAGAAAACTTATGCAAGATGAGGAATTGATGGGTAGAAAATATTTGATTGAAGATGAAATACTTGGATTTAATTGGAAAATCAGTGATGAGAAGGATGTATTTTTAGGCTATAATGTTAGGAAAGCAATCACAGAATACAAAGGTCAAAAAATTATCGCTTGGTTCACGCCCGATATTCCTATTTCGAACGGACCTGATTTTTTTGGTGGATTGCCTGGATTAATCCTTCGAATGGAGGTTAAGAGGCTAAATAGAAACTCAAGTGAAATAACTTTTTATGATGCGACTTCAATTGATATAGCTTCTAGTTCCCAAATTAAAATTCCTAAAAAAGGAAAATCAGTAACTTTAGATCAATTTCAACAAGCTCAAGAGGAGGCCTATCAACGAAGAAGGCAGTTGCAAGGCTATGGTGTAGATACGAGTGAGTAGTTTTGTGTAGGAGGAGCAAACGTTTTGGATAAATAATATAATTAAAAGCTTAAAAAGCATAAGACCATTGAGTAAAATTCAGTGGTTTTTTTATTTGCTATGTCGGTAAGAACAACCTACTTTTATTGAACTGTTGACAAGTTTTAAGAAATAAATGCAAATAAGTCAGAAATAATTTGTTTTTCTATTTTCTATTTTCGTTTCATTATAAACAATTAAAAATATTTATTATGAAAATTAAATTATGTTTCTTATTTTGTATTATTGCCTTTTTCTATTCATGTGATACTGATGAAATAAATTCATCTCCTTATAATGAAGATAATATCTCTGAATTTATTTTATTAAAAGGTGAAGAACTATTAAATAATCAAATAACCGATAAAGATGGCATAAGTGTTATCATATTTTCTGTGAAAATTCATCGTCCTAAGAAGGATTGTCTAAGTGGTTTAGGTTTTTGTGATTTTAAATGGTTTCCAACACTATTAGAATACGAGC
>CAZKJO010000063.1:0-8456 GCA_964553105.1 uncultured Weeksellaceae bacterium
TGTTGTATTTTTATTAAACTCAATAGCTTTAATCATTTTTCCACCGATTGGCGGATGGTTAAATCTTACGCAAGACCAATTTGGAGTATGGTCTGCCATTGCTATTCACGATACAAGTTCTGTAGTAGGCGCGGCTATGGAATATGGCGAAAGAGCATTAGAAGTTGCCACCACTGTTAAGTTGTCGAGGGCTTTATGGATTATTCCAGTTTCGTTTTTGTCGATGTGGATGTTCAAAGAAGGCGATAGCAAAGTAAAAGTACCATGGTTTATCATCTTATTTATTGTTGCGATTTTAATTAATACTTTCTTTGCGATTCCCGGTTTTATGGGAGATTCAATCGACTTTTTATCTAAATCTATTTTGGTTCTAACTATCTTTTTAGTTGGTGCTGGAATCGATGTGAAAATGATTAGGGATGCAGGGTCAAAGCCGATTTTATTAGGCGTTTCTTTGTGGTTAATAATCTCGCTTTCTTCACTGGGAATAATTTTATTTGTAAGTTAGAAAGCAGCGATCACTTGTAATTGTTTATAAGTTATCAGGGCTAAATCAGCACTAATTTATTAAATTAGGAGCAGAATTACTTTTATGCTACAACCTAACAAAATCAAGATTTATAATGCTTCTGCGGGAGCAGGTAAAACCTATACTTTAGTTAAGGAATTTCTTTCGCTTTTATTCTTAAAGCCGGAGTCAGACGCTTTCAAAAAGTTGTTGGCCATTACTTTCACCAACAAAGCAGCTAATGAAATGAAAGTGAGAATTGTAGAAAAATTACAAGAACTTACTGACTTGCCTGATGAGGATTCAGAGATGAAAACAATGATGGAAGAAACAGGTTTGTCGCCAGATGCAATCCGCCTTAAATCTAGAAATATCCTAACTTCTATATTACATAATTATGGTTTGTTTGCTGTAAGCACCATCGATAAATTCAATCTTAGATTAATGCGAGCTTTCTCTCATGATCTTGGGATTTCGGTAAATTTTGATGTTGAAATGGATACCAGACAAATGCTTTCGGAGTCGGTTGATTTACTTTTTTCTGAACTCCAAGATGAAAAATTGTTGTCGGATATCATGTCGGATATTGCCTTAGAGAATCTATCAAATGATCAACGTTGGGATATTTCTGATGATATGATTCAGCAATCTAATGATTTGTTACAAGATAAATTTCTAGAACCATTACAACAGCTTCAGAAGTTGAGCCTAGAAGAGTTTAATGCTTTTAGAAATATGGTGAATCGTAAATATTTTGCGGCTAAATTTAATATTGACAAAGCAGCGAAAGAAGTTTTGGATTACACCAAGAACCAAGGATTAAGTATAGAAGATTTTAAATATAAAAACAATGGAAGTGTTCTTAAATATTTTTTAGATATAGAAAATGGAAAGTATCTTTTGTTTGGATCAAGAGCTGAGAAATTATTCGAAAGTGGAACTTACCTTTCTAATAAAAGTGCTGATATTGATGCTTTAACTTCAGTTATTGCTGATGCTTATGCTGTAATTCAAGAGAATTTACGTGATTATAATTTCTGGTCTAAAATTAAAAAGAAAATTAATCCTATTACGCTTCTCAATGAGGTGGACAAGCGTTTGAATAAGGTTAAAGAAGAAAATAATATTCTATTAATAGGCGATTTTAATAAGATTATCAGTGATAATATAAAAGATCAACCCACGCCGTTTATTTATGAAAAAATTGGAAATAGATATCATCATTACTTTATTGATGAGTTCCAGGATACATCTGATTTACAATGGCAAAACTTGCTTCCTTTAGTTTTAAATGCATTGTCGGATGATATGACGGTAATGATTGTAGGAGATCCAAAGCAATCTATTTATCGATTCCGTGGTGGAAACCCTAATTTGATGATTGGGTTGGCAGATATGGAAGAAACAGATGATCGAATTCAAGTTGAGAGTCTACCTACCAATTGGCGAAGTTATCATGAGATAATTAATTTTAATAATGCGTTATATAAATATATTGGAGGAGGATTAAATCATCCTGGTTTTAAAGCTTTATATGAAAGTGCAAATCAAGAAGAAAATCACAAAAAAGGTGGATATGTACAATTAAGGTTTGAACCAAAACCACAGAAGGGGTCAGGCGAAAGTCATTTAGAAAACTGCATGTATAGACTCTTGGAGGATATTCAAAAGGCAGAAGAAAATGGATTTGCTTGGGAGGATATGGCGATTTTGGTTAGAACTAATTCACAAGGTCAGTTAATAGCAGAATATTTATCAGAGAAAGGATATCAAATCATTTCCAATGAATCTTTATTGCTTCAAAACTCAGATCATGTTCAGTTATTATTGGCGTTTATTCAATTCTTAACCAAGCCGACAAATAGTGAATTTAGGATTAATCTAATTTTAAGATTGTATCAAAATCATATTTTAAATGTAGAGGATAAAACCGATTTTATTGCCAATCATATAGGTCTTAACGAAAATGATTTTATTCAAGCTTTGAAAGAACGAGATGTTGATTTAGAATTTTTAAAATTACCATTTCAATCTTTTTATGACCAAGTTTCGGCAGCGGTACGAGCCTTTAGATTACAGGAAAACGCTAATGCTTATGTTTCCTTTTTTATGGATGAAATATTGAAATTTCAATATCAGCCAGATCCTACACCACAAGCATTTTTGGTGTTTTGGGAGCAAAAAGCTCATAAATTAAGCATTGTAATTCCAGAAGGACAAAAGGCTATTCAATTATTGACACTCCATAAGTCTAAAGGATTGCAATTCCCGGTTGTTTTCTTGCCTTATATCACTTGGGAACCAAAGTCTTCAGGAATTTGGATTCCGGTAGAGGATGAGAAGGTGAAACAGATTTATATTGAAGATTTAAATGATATGGAGCAAATGCCGGTTAAGGTGCAGGAAAGGATTGTTGAAGAAGAAATTCAGGCGGAATTGGATGCTCTAAATATGCTTTATGTTGCGACCACAAGAGCCGTTGAACAATTATATATGGTGGCCGATGTTCCAGGTAAAAATGATTTACCTGTGGCTGCCTATTTATTTCATTTTGCTGGAAGACAAGAAGGTTTTGAGGATAATTGTATCAGTTTTGGTTCGCCTGAAAGAGTTTCAACACTTAAGGAGAGAAATAGCCAGAATCAAATGGTAGTTCCGTTTGTGAGCAGTGATTGGACACAGAAAGTTAAGATTAGTGAGGAACATGCCTTGCTGTGGGATGATAGTCGTGTAGAAGCCTTAGAATATGGACGAAAAATGCACTCAGTTTTAGAGAAAATTAATCATATTTCTGAAACCGATGATGTGTTGGATCAATTCGAATTACAAGGTTTTATTACAGCAGAAGAAAAAGCTCAGCTATTGGTAGAACTGAAAAAATTATATGAACATCAAGATTTGTCGGAACTGTTTAATGCAGAAGAGTTTTATAACGAAAGAGATTTTGTCGCCCCCGATGGAAGCTTATTTAGGCCAGATAGATTGGTAAAATTAAATGAGGATTGGATTTTAATGGATTATAAAACGGGTGAACCTAAAAAGAAATATGAAAAGCAGGTGAATGATTATGCACAGTTTTTAACAGACTTAGGGATGCCTGTCAAAAGGAAGCTATTGATTTTCCTGGATCAAAAGGAAACAGTGGTGGAAGTTGATTAATGAAAATTGAATATTGAATATTGAAAAATGAAAAGTGAAGAGTGATTTAAGTGTGTAGGCTTTTGAAAATATTTGCAAGAAATCATTGAGTTAGGAAATGCGTGCAAAAATTTATCTTTTCACTAAATACAATCTTCACTTTGCCATAATCTATAGCTTTTTCATAACTTTGTGAAACTTCAAAAAATTTTAAATGAAACTCTGGGACAAAGGCTTTACAGTCGACAAAAAAATTGAAAACTTCACGATTGGAAAAGACAGAATTTTAGACATTTACATTGCCAAACACGACATGCTAGCTTCTAAAGCTCAGGCTAATATGTTGGCAAAAGTGGGTCTTTTATCTGACGAAGAAAATGAACAATTACAAAAAGGTCTAGATCAGCTTTTAGTTGATTTAGAAAAAGGAAACTTCGAGATTGACGAACATTTCGAGGATGTTCACAGTAAAATCGAAAGTGAATTGATCAAATTAACAGGGGATGCAGGAAAGAAAATCCACGTAGCACGTTCACGTAATGATCAAGTTTTAGTTGCCTTGCAATTATTCCAAAAGGAATATTTAGAAGACGTTACCGACAAAGTTCTCGAGTTGGTGGATATTATGCTTAAAAAAGCAGAAGAACACAAAAATGACCTTTTGCCAGGTTATACACACTTCCAGGCGGCAATGCCCAATAGCTTTGGAATGTGGTTTACAGCCTATGCTGAAAACTTATTATCAGACTTAGCATTCTTTAAAGCAGCTTACCACATTGCTGATCAGAATCCACTAGGCTCAGGAGCCGGATTCGGAACTAGTTTTCCTATCGATAGATTACAAACAACCAAAGAATTAGGATTCTCTGAATTAGCTGTTTCTTCGGTAGGCGCACAAATGTTGAGAGGTAAAACCGAGAAAGCTGTTGCCTCAGCATTGGCTATGATTTCTGGTACTTTATCTAAATTATCTTATGATTTAGTCATGTACAATAGTCAGGATTTAGGATTTGTAAAATTACCTAATGAAATGACAACGGGGTCTAGTATTATGCCACATAAAAAGAATCCGGATGTATTTGAGTTAACAAGAGCACATTGTAACAGAATTCAAGGGGTTCCTAATGATATCGCATTAATCATCAACAACTTGCCGAGTGGTTATCATAGAGACTTCCAGATATTGAAAGAGGTTTTATTTGAGCCAATGATGCAATTCGTAGATATTTTAGATATCTTGATTTTTGCATTACCTCAATTAGAGATTAAATCGGGCTATATGGATCAAGAAAAATATGATGGAATCTATACGGTAGAAAACATTAATTACTTAATCCAAAATGGAACTGCTTTCCGTGATGCTTACAAAGAAGTAGGATTATCTGTAGAAGATGGATCTTATGTTCCTCACAAGGAATTTAAAACGAGTCACATCGGTTCAATCCATAATTTAGGTATAGACTTAATTCAAGATAAAGTAAAGAGATTTAAATTAGTAGAAGATAAGTAGTGATAGGAATTAAGTAGACGCTAGTTGGTAGGCGGTACTTGGTTAGCAACAGGGATAGTATTATTTAAAGAATATGCATTATTCATAAATTTAGTGCAGCTGTAGCTCTATAAGAGTGACCTTTTGTGTGTGAATCATGAACAGAAAATCGTGAACTGAAAACAGCACTTTCTAATTACTAATTTCCAAATACCATGTATTAATTACCGTCTACTAATCACTAAATTTTTATCTTTGCCAAATGATCTTTATTGCTCTCATCGCAAGCGTTCTCATAGGTTCGTTGTTAGGATGGTATTTTAGTAAAACTAAGTTAATACCAAGTTTGTTATTAACCTTTAGCGGTGCGTTTTTATTAACGATCACAGTTTTAGAGATATTTCCTAAAATCTATGCATCCGATTTTCTGGTTACCAACGGTTTATTTATTCTGTTAGGCGTATTTATTCAACTTTTATTAGAAAGTATAACCAAAGGTGCGGAACATGGTCATATTCATACTTCAAAAAACAATGAATTTCCTTTAGCCATATTCGTTGGACTATTTTTACATGCATTTATAGAAGGTGTTCCATTGCATTCTGATACTGACAATCATTTGTTGACTGCAATTGTGATTCATAAGATTCCAGTAGCCTTAATTTTATTCACATTTATTGCGAGCATTACAGATAAATGGCACAAGCAAGCCTTATTTATGTTGGTTTTTGCGTTAGCTAGTCCCATTGGATATTTAGTAGGAGATTTTATTCCAACCGAGTGGATGATGCCAACCATGGCCATAGTTTCGGGTATATTTTTACATATTTCTACGGTTATTATCTTCGAAAGTTCAGATAACCATAAACTAAAACAACGTAAAGTAATAAGTTTAGCACTAGGCTTTTTACTTGCTTACCTTACGTTGCACCAGCATTAAGCTGTAAATGTAATTGGTTGTGTTTATTTATACATTCTAATGAAGTAGTATAAAAGCATTCCCCAACCAACTAACATTAGCGTTCCGCCCACAGGTGTGATAGGACCTAATATTTTAGATGGAACATTGATTTTCTCAGAAAAGGCTAAGAAATAAATACTCACAGAGAACATAAAACTACCCACCATAATCAATCGGGCTGCGTTTTTCTCTATGCCAGTGGTGAAATCTAAAAAGAATCCTAGAATCAATAAAGTTAGGGCGCTATACATCATATAACGTACACCAACTTCAAAGCTAGCCAACTTCTCCACAGAGATCATATCTTTGAATGCATGTGCTCCAAATGCTCCTAAAATAATAGAAAGCATACCGTAGAAAGCACCAACAATTAAAACAAGTTGTTTCATAATTTGTAAAATTTAGTTTCTAAAAACTTATTTAAATAAATAAAGGACCATAAAAATAGTCCTTTATTATATAAATGTTATTTTAAATATGATTAAAATCTATAAGTGATTCCAAACTTACCTCCAGAAACATTGCTTCCTCCACCTGCTTGTAAGTTTAAGCCAAAGTTTCTGCTAAAGAAGTATCTCGCGCCAATTTGAGCTCCTAAGTTCAAACCATCATTATCATGATGATCATGGTGATCCCAGCTATAGTAGGTTAAATTCAATCCAGCATAGATATTCCAATCGCTTGGTAAAGATAAAACACGATCAAAATGGTAGTTAGCATTTCCACCAATTCCCCAAATAGAATAATCGTGTTTGTGTTTCTTGTATTTATCTAAAGAAACATGTGAAACTTCTGCCCCTAAGCTAAAGTCATTCGATACATAGTGATCGAAACCTACATAAATTGGAACGCCTTTCCAACTGTCGAAACCTACACCAGCGTTTAGCTGAGTTTGTCCTTTCTGTGCTAATGCAAAAGAGCTAAGCCCTATGATGCAAGCAAATGTTAAAAATAATTTTCTCATTAATTACAATTTATTTCATTCCAGGCATTTTACTGCCCATCATTTTCATCATATTTTTACCTTGACTCGTCTGCATGAATTTCATCATTTTACCCATTTGAGAGAATTGCTTCAATAGGTTATTTACATCTTGCACAGATCGTCCCGAACCTTTAGCAATTCTTCTTTTGCGACTAGCATCAATAATGTCTGGATTCTCTCTTTCAATAGGAGACATAGAGTGAATGATGGCTTCCACATGTTTAAACGCATCATCATCAATGTCAATATCCTTTAAAGCTTTACCTGCACCAGGAATCATACCTAATAAATCCTTCATATTACCCATTCGCTTGATCTGGTTGATTTGTTTCAAGAAATCATTAAAATCAAACTTATTTTTGGCAATTTTCTTTTGTAAACGTTTAGCTTCTTCCTCATCGAATTGTTCTTGAGCACGTTCTACCAAAGAGATAACGTCACCCATTCCCAAGATTCTGTCCGCCATACGATTCGGGTGGAAAACATCTAATGCTTCCATTTTCTCACCAGTAGAAATAAACTTAATGGGTTTATCAACTACGGTTCTAATCGTAAGCGCAGCACCACCACGAGTATCACCATCTAATTTGGTAAGAACAACACCATCGTAATCTAATACATCGTTGAATGCTTTAGCTGTGTTCACAGCATCCTGACCCGTCATAGAGTCAACCACAAATAATGTTTCAGTAGGTTCTACAGCATCATGAACTTCTCTAATTTCGCGCATCATAAAGCTATCTACTGCCAAACGACCCGCCGTATCGAAAATGATAACGTTGTGACCATTTGCTTTAGCATAAGCCAATGCATTTTTGGCAATATCAGCTGGTCTTTGATTTCCTTCTTCAGTAAATACCGGAACACCAACTTGCTCTCCTAATACTTTTAATTGATCAATCGCAGCCGGACGATAGACGTCACCTGCAACTAATAAAGGTTTTTTACTTTTTTTAGTTTTAAGATAGTTCGCTAATTTTCCAGAAAAGGTAGTCTTACCCGAACCTTGTAGTCCCGCAATTAGAATTTTGGTTGGATTTTCAGAGATGTTCAATTCAGAAGTGGTTCCACCCATTAAGTTGGCCATTTCATCATGAACAATCTTAGTCATTAACTGTCCTGGATTCAAAGTAGTTAATACATCCTGACCCAGCGCTTTCTCTCTAACGTCGTTGGTGAATTCTTTAGCAACTTTATAGCTAACATCTGCATCTACCAAGGCACGACGGATTTCTTTAACCGTTTCTGCCACGTTAATTTCAGAAATCTGACCATGTCCTTTGAGCGTGTGTAGTGCTTTATCTAATTTATCCTGAAGACTTTGAAACATCTATCTTAATTTTAATTTGTAGAAAGGCAAAAGTACAAAAATTAT
>CAZKJO010000064.1:0-8430 GCA_964553105.1 uncultured Weeksellaceae bacterium
AGTTAGTATATTTTGAATTATTCATTTCGTGGGTTTTTTAGATTACACACAACGTTTCGGGTATTGCCGCAGTGGGGGATTTGTAGCACCACTGTTTAATAGATGAACTACCGTTTGTTTTAATCCAAAAGTTTTATAGAAGCACTTCACCCCCCATTGCGGCAATACCTTGTTACCGGCTGGTGTTTTGTCTTATCATTTATTAATTTTTAAAAGGCTTGCATTTATGGCAACCACAATTGTACTTACGCTCATCAAAACCGCACCCATTGCAGGACTTAAAACGAAATTCGGATAAAGCACGCCTGCTGCAAGCGGAATGGCGACTACGTTGTAACCAACTGCCCAAAGGAGATTTTGAACCATCTTTTTATATGTCCGTCTACCGAAGTCAATCATTTTTACTACATCTCTTGGGTCGCTGTTCACCAGAATAATATCGGCTGTTTCGGCTGCTACATCCGTACCTGAACCTACTGCAATACCTACATCTGCCTGTGCTAATGCAGGTGCATCATTCACGCCATCTCCAGTCATCGCAACCACTTCACCTTTGGCTTGATATTCTTTTACTTTTTCCTGCTTTTCATGAGGCAGTACATTTGCGATATAACCGTCCATTCCCAACTGCTTTGATACGGCTGCCGCAATTTTTTCATTGTCGCCTGTAAGCAGAATGGATTTGATGTTCATCTTTCTTAACTCGTCAATGGCTTGTTGAGAACCCTCACGAATACTGTCAGCCAAGGTGATAATGCCGATAACTTCACCGTCAATAAAAACATAATTGACGGTTTCAATATTTTGATTGATTTCTTTAGGAGTTTCAGGCTCAGTAAGATTGTTCTGTTTGAAATAATTAGGTCCGGCTGCTACCACTTCCTTTCCGTTCACTACTGCTTTTACACCTATACCTGCCATATAGCTGAAATTCTCCGACTTCCATAGTTCAAGGTTTCTTTCTGCCAGCATTTTCAAAATGCCTTTTGCAATGTGGTGTTCGGAATATTGCTGAACGGCTGCTGCATATTGTATCATTTCATCGGCAGCATATTTATCGGTTAATGGGATAACTTTTTCCACTGCGTGAGAACCTTTGGTAAGCGTTCCTGTCTTGTCGAAAATAATCGTGGATAGTTTTCGTGTGGTTTCAAAAGCGGTACGGTTGCGAATGAGCAAGCCATTAGTAGCAGAAAGCGTGGTAGAAATAGCAACAACCAACGGTATAGCTACGCCCAAAGCGTGTGGACAAGCAGTAACCATTACCGTAACCATTCTTTCCAAAGCAATCGCAATATCTCCGCTACTGCCAAACCAATAAATAAAAGTGATTACTCCCACTGCAATGGCAATATATGTAAGCCATTTGGCTACTTTATCGGCAATATTTTGTGTATTTGATTTTGCTGCCTGTGCATCCTGAACCAAGTTGATTACCTTATTGAGGTAACTGTCTTTGCCTACTCCTGTTGCCGTAACTCGTAAAGCACCTTCGCCATTGATAGAACCTGCAATTACTTTTCCGTCTTTTTCTTTTTTTACCGGAACACTTTCGCCTGTGAGCATACTTTCGTTTACATAAGAAACTCCATCGACAATTGTTCCATCGGCAGGAATTTTTTCACCGGGTTTGATGATAATGGTTTCACCGTTTTTTAGGTCTTCGAGTTTTATTTTTATGGCTTCACCATTTCGCTCCACCGTAACATCGTTTGGCAAAAGTGCCACCAATGACTGCAATGCTTTTGAAGCTGCCATAGTAGAACGCATTTCTAACCAATGTCCCAAAAGCATAATCACGATAAGGGTTGCCAATTCCCAAAAGAAATCCATGCCTTTCAATCCTAGGGCCACGGCTACAGAATATACATAAGCGACAGTAATAGCGATGGCTACCAAGGTCATCATTCCGATGGCTTTGGCTTTGATTTCGCCTACCATTCCTTTCAGAAATGGCATTCCGCCATAGAAATAAATGATAGTTCCTAACGCAAGCAATACATATTTATCTCCCGGAAAAGCGATAGTAAAACCGAACCAATGCTGTATCATTTCCGATAAGAGCAAAATGGGAACGGTAATGATTAAACTTACCCAAAAACGTTTGAGGAAATCGTGGGTATGATGTCCTTCGTGTTTGTCGTAGCCACTATGCGAATGATGGCTGTGGTCTTCGCTATGATGCGAATTTTCTTTATGGTCGTATTGTTGGTGGTCTCCGTGATGTCTGTGTGTTTCTTTTTTACTGCCACCTATAGGAACTAAATCCATTCCGCAAAGCGGACATTTCCCTGGTTCGTCCTTTATCACTTGTAAGTGCATCGGACAGGTATATTTCTTCATACTCTTTTTGTTCGTTCTTAAATGTTTGAGTGTCATTTTACACTTGCCGGTAACTCATAAATATATGCACCTTATCTATTTACAAATATTTATAAGTGTTTAAATTAGATTATACAATGCTAATATAACATTTTTTAAGGTTTTAGATATTTTAATAACATAAAACATATCATCTCATTAACAACCCTTATGCCACCTAAAAGAAAGAAAATTGATTTATGCAAGGGTGGCGAAAACAAAATTTAATAATAATGTCTTCGCCATTTATATACCCTTGCTTAATTCAATTTTTGTGGCTTACATTGCAAAAGGGTGTTATTGATTTTTTTTACTCGACTTCCATTTTTCAAAAGCATAATTACCTTCCTCGGACTCATTTAGAAATGTTTGAAAATAAGTTCGCAAATCTTCGTATTCAGTAATTTGTGATTGAATTTCAGCTTTTTCAGAAAGTTTGTTCAAAGCAAAAACAGTTATACTTACCGATATTAACACTACCACAATCATTCCCAACAATGTGTACAATAAATAATTTGGTGTTTTTAAGGTTTTTTGAACGGCTTTTACCGACTCATCTGTGTGTTCTGTAAATTGTTTCAAAGTAAATTGAATTGGCTCTAAATCAGGCTTGAAATTAACTTGCTTAGCCTCATCAATTTTATGATTCATGATAATAATTGTATCCTTCATTCGAGTTTCATATTTTGCCATATTACTGGAATGTCTAGATATCGCATCAAACAAAACTTTAGCGATTTCTTCGTTGGTAACTCTTCTTTTTTTCATTATTTAAACTATTTCGTTGGTTATTTTTAATAGGAATATTTTTATTCTTTAATAATTCTCCTAATCGGGCTTTATCTATATTTTTTTGTTGCGTTTTTGTGAGCATAAATCCTTGGAATGAAATACCTCGTTTTTTCATGTTCATTAGGCTCAATTCTTTACCAACATCAGATGCTTTTATTCCTGGAATCGCTCCTTTCTTGTGTCCGCTTTTATATTTTCTGTTTTCGAATTCATATTTCTCTGTTGATGACATGAAACGAAATCCTTGGGTTTCACCTTGCTTGTTTTTCATAGCAATCAAATGAACACCATGACCTTCTAAATCTTTTTGAAGTTGTGCAATGGTTTTCATTGACTGGGTTTCATACAGAAATAGCTTTTTGTAATATTTCCGTAATTCCTTGTTGGTTTCTTTTTTTCTTTCTGCAATGGATTTTGCAGTAGTTAATCCATTCTTTTTAGCAATTTTCTCCGCTATATTTTGCGTTCTTTTGCCGATTCTAAAGTCATTCAATGCCTTCCCAGTTATTGGATGAATGCGATTAGCAAGAATGTGTATATGTTTGGCTTTAGTTGAATTATGTATTGTAGCTATCCATTGATGTTCTTTCAGTTTTATTTCCTCAATAAATTCTCTAGCATATTCTCTTAATTCTTTTATACCATGCTCACGGTCTGGGGCGGGACTCAAAACAAAACTGAATGTATTGTTTTCACAATTGTGGTTAAATTGTTGAGCAAACCGAAATTCTTTGAGTAATTCTACACCATTTTTACCACCAACCAAATGTCTATCCAATTCAACGGCCTTTCCGAGATCATCTAAAATATAGTCGAAGGCTTTTACTGAACCTTTTGTACTAGCTCCCTTTCCAACCATTTTGAATTATATCTAAATGTTTGTCAATTTTTTCAATCAAATCTGTAATTCTATCCAACATTAATGGATAGTTCCCATTTCTAAATAAATTACCAATTCTTGTGAATTTCCCTTTGTAATCTTGCAGCATTAAATACGCTTGCATTTGTTCAGGATTGGGTGGTGGTGGAAGCTCTCTTGCTAATGCACAACGCAACATAAACTCTGAAATACTTATGTTCAAAATTTCAGCTTTTTGACGAATAACTGCCTTGTCCCAAGGCTCAACTCTCATTTCAATTTTGTCTGTTTTATTACTCATTTTTATTATAATTTTTTAATTATTTTTCGAAGAAAAATCTGACCGTTAGGTCAAACCTTTTCAACCGGAGGCAGAAAAGCGAGGTGGTGCATTCAGGATGCAAACAAGGGTTTTTTCCCGCAGTTTGTCCTGACATGCACCCATCTCGAACTTTCGTACAATTAATTTTTTCAAAACCTCCTACTTTCACCATTTAATTCAATGATATTAAACATTTCAAAAAAGCGGTCGTGAACTCTGTCTCCGTATCTTTTTTTTACTTCTAATAAGTTTAAGTTACTTGTGATAAAGGTCTTTTTTCTTTTTTCTATAAATAGGTTGTATCGCTCCTCTAAGATTCGTGTAAAGATGTCTTCTTTTCCAAAATGAGAAGCAACTCTTTCTGTACCTAAATCATCAAAATAAACATTGCCCTTTAACCATTTTTGAAGCGAAAAATCTCCATTGATATTATAGTCAGAAACGACTTGATTTGTACTGCTTCTGATAAACCAAAAAAGTTTGATTAAATTATATTTTGTGGCAATTTCTTGAAGAATCTTAAAAGTTGTGCTTTTACCAGTTCCTATCGAACCATAAATAAAAAGCCCTTTATGTAATTCTCCGCCCGTTTGATTTTGTATTTGTTCAAATTTTTTGAAATTAACGTCTTGAGAAAAATAGCAGCAAATAAGCCAAAAGAACCAATTGTTATTTTCATCTATTTCAAAAACTCTATTTCTTTCTTGAAAAAGAACATTTGCTTCTTTAATAAAGAGCTGATATAACTGTTTTGCTTTCATTTTAATCGTCTATCTTTTTTTTCTTTCGAAAGGGAATTATTCATTGTAATATTATTTCTTGTATTATTATCTTTCAAATAATTTTGGGTAGGCCTCCTAAAATTTTTTTGCATAGGCTGTCCAATTATTCTTATATACCTCTTCAAAATTTCTTTACTACCTTCTTTATAAATGAGTTCTCTTTTTATATATTGGTTTTTTACTAATTGTGATATCCAATTAGAGATTGATTGTTTTGATACGCCATACAAATTCTCGAAATATTGATTTGTTGCGTAGCAGTATCCATATTTATTGGTCAGAGCGGTTATTTCGGCATAAAGAAGTTTGGCGTTAGGTGTTATATTTTTGTCATAACGCACTTTCGCAGGGAGGATAGCATAATAATCTGGTCTATCCCGAACCGTTTTCTTATTCTTCATTTTCTCGCACAAGTTTTAATGCTAATTCGGCGTCAACCACAATAGTTCTATTACGTTGTGAGATAGCATCATCAATAACTCCACTTTTCTTTATCCTACTAGCTGTTGCAGGAGAACAATTAAATAGGTTTGCTATTCCCCTAATACCATATACATACTGTTTGTCCTTTCTTTCAACCTTAATCTCCTCATGTTGTTTCTCGTGAAGTTTTGTTAATTTTAAAAATTCCTCTCCCGTCATTTGCCACACAGGTTTATGTAATAATTCATTTGCATCCATATTTCATTTTTTATATTGATTATTTGTTGCAAATTAGCAATGTTTATAAATGGATAAAAATGCAAAACAAAAAAAATCAACTCGTAATGAGTTGATTATAATTGATTTAAAATTTTTATTTTTAAAATTCGAATGCAAATAAATGCTGATGGTGTATTTTAATATAAAATACTTCTCAAATTATCATTTTTTGAGTTTATTTTACCCTTCTTTGTTTTCAATGCCGAGAATACTGTCAATTATTTTGTGTTTAGGTTGCTTATTTATATTTCTTCCCTTTTTACTTCCATAATCATTGATTTCAAATTTTGCAACCATATGATCTTCCCATTCTTTGACTCTTTTGGGATTTAAAAAATCAAACTTTATCATACAGTTGATAAAATAAGCGATGTATTTATCTCTTCCTTTACCTCTTGTTTCCTTTACAAAATTGAACTCTTTATTTAAAGTTAAAACTTGATTAAATTCAAGAAAATCTATATACTCTATCATTTTATTTTCAACGAGTATTTCATATGCCTTTGGCAAATCGTTATGAGGGTTTATAAAAATATCTTGACTCGTAATTTTTCCATAAAAGATATTATCCATTACATTTTTTAAATCAATCAATTTTTCATTAAACATATCACTTTTGAATGATAAGAGATAAGATAATTCACTAATTTTTTTTCGATAGTCATCATAAGATTTATCAATTTGAAGTTTTAATGCGGCATATTCTTTTTTAGCAATTTCGTATTCTTTTCTTCGCTCTACCATCTCAGGTGAGTTATCATCAAACTTCATACACCCAGATTCTAATCTTCCATTCGCAATATTATATCTTTCTCTAAATGGAGTTATTTCCTTCATTCTTAACTGCCAAATACTTTCGTAAGATTTTATTATTCCTTCAAAAATATTATCACAATCAATAGATTCAATTATAAACTTTCGGTCTTGAAGTTCTTGTATTACTTTTCTGTAAAGACTAATATCTTCAATATCTTTATCTTTCAATAATTGCTCATCTATCATTTTTGAATCGACAGATATTATTGTCAACATGTCGTCAATAAGATCCTTATCAGCTTTATTGTGTAAATTAAGCTTACCCAAACGCCTATTTATTTTATTCAAAAGGGCTAAATGTTTTGTCATTAGCATATCAATTCAGTTTTTGCATTTCTTTTTCTTTGGTAGCATCGACTACATCTATATATGGTTTCATTGATTGATAGTCGGAGTGACCAGTCCATTTCATGATAACTTGGATTGGAATATTACGAGAAATACATAAACAGATAAAGGTTCTTCTTCCTAAATGAGAAGAGAAATATTCGTATTTCGGCATTGTATGTTCATGCCGTTCACTTCCAACGTAGTAATACTGTGTTATCGGTTCATTGATTTCTGCTAATTGTCCTAGCTCTTTTAAATATTCATTTGTTTTTTGATTAGAAATTGTTGGTAAAGCTAGATTGTTAGGTAACTCAAATTCTTTATATTTATATAAAATCTGTTTAGAGGTATCATTGAGCTCAATGGTTAAAAAATCATTCGTTTTCTTTGTAAGCAACTCAATTTTATTGTTATTAATATTAGACTTTTTGACTTTTTGAACATCTGAATATCTCAGCCCAGTATAGCAAGTGAAAAGTAAAACATCTCTAACACGGTGTAAATATTGTTTACTTTCTGGAATTATTAATTCTTTTAGGAGTTTTAACTCTGCTTCTGATAGAAAAATAATTTTCTTATTGGTGTCTTTTATTTTTGGATTAAAATTTTCGAAATCAGTATTCGTTGTAAATCCATTCCTCACAGCATATCTTAAAAACCATTTTAGGTTTTTAATGTATTTCTTAGTAGTAACATTGCTTAACTTTTGTTTGAAAAAGTAAGATAATAAGTTAGACAACCCTTCTTTATTTAACTTCTCAAATGAAAGTTTATTATCATATTCAAGCAAATGAGATTTAAGTGCTTTAAATTTTTTCTCAGTTCCTAAAGTCCAATTATTTAATTTCCCCTGGTCTTTAACAAAAACATCAATCAAATCAAAAAAATCTTGTTCCTCTTGACCTTCTATTTCGATTAAATTAGTTTTTCCTTTACCATCATTTTTAGTATTTTGAAAAACTTCTTTAATTTCTTCTTTTGATGGAATAATCTCTTTGATTTGGCAATTAATAAAAAATGTATGTAAAATACTCTTATATTCTGCTAATTTCATATTTACATCTTCGCCAAATTCTTCATTGGAATATTTCAATTTTGGATTAACCTTTTCAGTTTCTTCGTTCCATTCTTTCAAATCAACTCTGTATCCAGTATATAGATTTATTCTATTTCCATTATAAGTCAAACGAAAAAATAAAGGTGCGTTTTCTTTTACTAATATTCCTTTTTTCTTTCTCTTTTCAATCCTTAAATTAATCTTACGTTTAATAGCAATCATATCTTAAAAATTTACAGCCATTTTTACAGCCATTTTTACAGCCATTTTTACAGCCATTTTTTATGATATTCAAATATATTAAATTAAAGTATATGAGAACAAATTTATTTTAAATGTTTGATTTAATGCTTATTATATGTTTAGTGATTTAGCATGATACATAAAGTGAGAATCCCTGTGGGTCTAC
>CAZKJO010000065.1:0-7973 GCA_964553105.1 uncultured Weeksellaceae bacterium
TTAGCTTTGACGAAAATATGGCAATGACGATGAAAGCTTGTCCAGATGTCGATTTCAATGAATCAGAATTAATGCAAGTATTTTTACAGGCAGATAATTACAGTGTCCAAGACGATCAATTGAGTTTGAATATCGGTAGAAGAGCACCTTTAGCTAAATTCGAAGCTGTATATTTCTAATTAATTAAAAGCTTTAAAAAAAATAACTTAGCCATCTGAATGTAAATTTAGATGGCTTTTTTTGATATTCATAAATTCGGGAAAAACTAAGTACTTTTATGCTTTATATAAGCTCAACCTCTGAATATATTCTTAAGAACCCATGTTTTTCATTTAATTTTATTACTTTCATCGTTTCAATAATAATTAATCAGATTTGCTTTGGTTAATTTTAAGTTTTAACCAAGATGAATAAATTCTTTCTTTTAATTTTTAGCCTATTATTTAGCAACATTATCGCTCAAACTGCCGAGCAAAATCTTCTATACATCGTGGATTCCATTCACATTCTAGATAGGCCCCAAGAACAAATAAGTCAATTGCATCCTGAGTTTATAAATAATATTGCCATCGTTAAAGACAAACAAATGATAGAGCAGCAGGGATATGAAAATGTAGATGGAATTTTATATGTTTTTACGAAAGCTTATGTTGAAAGAGCTGATAGTCTTAAGCAAATTCCTTCTACCAAAAATATGATACTGAATGAGGGTAAATGGTATTTAAGAAATCATGATCAAGCCTACACAGGTAGATTTATAGATTACTACATTACCGGTGAAAAACAGGGCGAAGGGTATTTACAGCAAGGTAAAGTAAATGGCAAACGAATGATGTATTATAAAAATGGAGGCACATCAGATATAGTCCATTATAAAAATGCAGTATTAGATGGAGAAGAAAAGAGATTTTATGAAAATGGAAGTCTTATGCAAAAAGGAAATTTCACCCATGGAGTGAAAACCGGAGTATGGGAAATGTACCACATTAATGGTGTACTAAAACAAAAATCTAACTTCAATGCCAAAGGAAATTTGGAGGGAGAATCTATTTCTTTCTATTCCACCGGAAAGCAGAAAGCTAAAATTAATTATAAAGATGGAGCATATCAGAAAGATCAAAAGATAGATGAGACTTTTGCTTTGTACAACGAAGGTCAAGAATTGTATTCGCAGTCTAAATTCAAAGCGGCTATTAAAAAGTATACAGAAGCTTTAAAAGTTGATAATAATTGGGCTGAAGGCTATTTCGCAAGAGCTACGGCTAAATTCAATAATTTAGATTTTGATGATGCGATTGAAGATTATAATCAAGCCTTAGTAATTGAACCATTGTATACCGAAGCTTATGCTAACCGTGCCTTAGCTCTCATCGGAAAACATGAAAACAACAATAGCCGAAAGCTTTCAGACTCCAAAGAAATGACGGTACAAATAGCGAAGAATACCAAGCTTCCTGCAGCCACCGCTAAAAAAGTTTGTTCTGATTTAAAGAAAGCTATCGAATTAGGAGATGATAACCTGATGGTTTTTGAGGCCTTAGAGCAATATTGCAAAAACTAAATTGCTTATTACAAAACTAAAAATTGGGATGAAGAATTAAATTTTCATCCCAATTTCTTTTTATAAGATTAAATGTTGATTTCTATTTAATCTACATCATATCCGAAAGGATTATCAATGCTGTGCGCTGGTTCTGTAAACCATTTTGGACCCTCTTCGGTCATGTAAATATGATCTTCTAATCTAACACCAAACTCATCTGGAACTACAATCATAGGTTCAATACTAAAACACATACCAGCTTGTAAGGGAATATTATTTCCACCTACAATAAACGGATGCTCATGAATTTCTATACCAATACCATGACCGGTTCTGTGTGGCAATCCTGGTAAATCATAATCAGGACCTAATCCATCTTTTTCTAACTGCACACGTACTTGTTCATCTATGTGAGAACATGGCTTTCCTAATTGTGCCGCTTCAAAGGCAGCTAATTGTGCCGATTTTTCTTTGTTCCAAATGTCAATTTCTTTGTCACTTGCTTTGCCATAAATATAGGTTCGTGTGATATCAGAAATATAAGATTTGTAGCGCGTTCCCGTATCGATCAGCACCATGTCATTTTCTTCTAAGGCTTTTGGAGATTTTACGCCATGAGGAAAACTAGAATCCTTCCCAAAGAGAACTATGCAAAAATAAGAACCACTTTCAACGCCTAATTTCTGATGGGCTTGATGAATAAACTCCTCAACTTCTTGTGGTGTAATGCCAGGTTTTAAGATTTTCGCAGCTGCCTTATGCACTTGCATAGTTAAATCCATAGCATATTGAAGATGCTCTATTTCGGCTTTGCTCTTAATCATTCTAATATCTCTAATGAGATTTTCTGCACTCGAAATCTCAAAACTTTTATTTTCTTGAAATTTAGAAACCAAAGTAAATCGAGTGGAATCATCAACCGCTAATTTTATTTTTCCTGAAACATTATTTGCAATTATTTCAATCGGCGATTCATGTTCTTTCCAAGAAATGATATCGCCCTCAATCCCCATAAAATCCTCAAAGGTTCCAATTTCAAATTCAGGAACTATATATTTTAAACTTCCATCTGCAAAGAGAAGTGCGCCTACCAAGCGTTCAGAAGGACTCCAGTGGGTTTCTGTAAAGTAGTATAAATTTGTTCCAGCATTGATGTATAAAGCATCTAAACCTTGTTCTTTCAAGGCCGTACAAGCTTTTGCTAATCTTTCTTGAAACTCCTCTTTTGGAATGGGTTGTGGCTCTTGACTATTAGGTTTTAATGTAGAAAGTTCCTCTTCTGGCATACTTCCGCCAATGCCTAAGTTTGTATTTTGATTCATAAATTTTATATATAAATAATGCTCACAATAATATGCATTAATAAAGCTAAAATTACAAAGAATTGATTGGAATCTAATGATGGATTTAAAAATGCCAAGTCTCTGGCCATATCCAAATCATTAATAATCCCACAATAATCGATAGGAGCATAGCTGCACCTAAATAAAGTGTTAATTTTCGATTTCCTAAAACAGCAACAATCACAATCTTAAAAGCAAAATTGGCTAAAACACCTGTCATGATAAGTCGCCAACCTAATTCGGTGGCCATTCCTCCTTTAATAGAATTGGCCAAGGAAAGTGTGATAGCGTCCTTCTTAGCCAAACCACCAATAATCGATACAATATAAAGGCCGCTATTTCCAAATTCCTTTTCTGTAAAGGCTACAGCTAATAGAATTAAACCATATAAAATTCCAAATACAAAAGCACTTTTGAATTGAGCTGGGTTTTTGGGCTCGGGCATTTCCTCTTGATTATTATCCTTAGAAATGGTATAAAATAAAATTAACGAAAGAATACTCATAAAAACAAAGAGTACGACAAAGGGCAGAATGAGCTGTGGAAGCTTTTGTGGCACAATAATTCCAATCTCAACAATCACCCTAATGATAGAAACCGTTGTCGCAGCAAGGATTACGAATGCAGCTATTTTTCCAATCGATTGACTATTCTTGGAATATCGTGCATAACTCACTGTGGTGGCTGTACTACTGATAACGCCACCTAAAATTCCATTAGAAATCATCCCCGCTTTTTTGCCTACCCATTTGTAAACAAAATATCCCAGAATACTAATCCCGACAATTAGGGTAACCATCAACCAAATATCATGTGGATTCAAAACATCAAGCGGACCATAGGTTTCATTGGGCAAAACAGGTAAAATAACCAATGATATACCTACAAAAGTCATTATCGCCGATAAATCTTTGTCTTTGAGACGATCGATGAAGTTGTGTAGAATTTCTTTGATATAGAGTAACACCGCTAAACTACCGCCAATAACCACCGCAATCACCTGGTCGCCTAAAACCAAATAGGCCCCAATCGCAAACATGAGCAATAAAGCTACTTCTGTGGTTTGCCCTACAGATGTATCAGGTTCCTTTTTGGATTGCACATAATTGGCCATTAGCATCAAGAATGTAATAGCCAATCCAAAGGCAGGTAGAATATAAGGATTATCGAAGTCGCGTGTTAGAAAACCCGTAACAACACCCAAAATGGCCACCAGTGTAAAAGTTCTAACGCCTGCCATCTGATCATTAGAAGATTGTCTTTGCAAACCAACCAATAATCCTAAACCAAAGGCAATACCTAATGTTATTAAATCTTCATAATTCATAGATATTTTAAGAATCAAATTTTATACTAAATATGATCTTTAGCTTATAAAATGAAAATTTATTTAAGTTTAAATGAGTTATCTTATAAATATAAAGAACAATCTTTGCAATATAAGTATTTGAAGTAATGTGGTTTAATTCCCTAATAATCAACGAAGTTTATTGCTTAAAATCTTTGTTGTGCTGAAGGAGTGAGACAAAAATCAATGTTTAAAATTAAAAACAAAAAAAAGAAGACCATTGCTGATCTCCTTGTGTACTTTTATAACACTATCACATGGATAGTGAATAATGATTTAGTCTATAACTTCTACGTTGATAGCGTTTAAGCCTTTTCTACCTTCTTGTGTGTCAAAAGAAACTCTATCGTTATCTCTGATTTCTACGTTTAAACCTGAACTGTGAACGAAAATTTCTTCACCTGATTCTGCTGTAATAAATCCGAATCCTTTTGTCTCGTCGAAAAATTTTACTGTACCTTCTTGCATTTTAATTTAATTTAAATGATTAATAATTTTTACAAAAAACCGCCTATATAAAAAAAGCATTAACTAAAATGCACTCTGCATCTTTGATAAGTAAACACTAATAAAAAGTAATTGTAAAAATTTAATTGGAAAGAGAGTAAAACTCGAAATACTAATTGCACTAAATACTATACTATAAAACTATGTAGGTGTTTTTATGTGATGCAAATATAGAACGGATTATTCATACCACCTAACATTTTATCGAAAATCGCTAATAAACTTGATGAATTCTATAATTATAGCTTATGTTTAATAGGCTAATTTCTTGATATTAACCAAGTTGAAATTCATTTGTTGATATTAAAATAATTTAAAATAAGTATCAATTAATTCTAATACCTCTATCAAAGAATTGACTTTGGCACTTTGTAATGCTATATATTCATGCTTTGCTCTATATAAAATTATAGGTTTTAAAAAGGAGATAGGTTAAGATTAACGTTTTCTCTTCTTCTTTTTCATATTTTGAATCTTATCACCACGACGAATAGGCTTTTTGAATTTCTCTTTCATCCGATCGCCATAGCTCTTTCGCTTGACATTAGATTTTTTATTCTTGGCTGATTTTTCATGAAAAGATGCCCCAGGAATAAAATCTACATCATTATAAAATGAGACTTCCTCTTTTGGTTTGTTTTCTTCCTCTGGCGTGAGCTCTCTTGAAACCTCAACCTCAGCCGGGAATTCATTGATAGGAATTTGATAATTCATCAATTTCTCTACTTCATCTTTCAACTCTATTTCAGCCTCGCTAAACAGTAAAATGGAATTTCCTTTATGCTCCGCACGTCCAGTTCTACCAATTCTGTGGATATAGTTTTCTGGATATTTTGGCACATCAAAGCTAATCACTGTATCAATCTTGTCGATATCAATACCACGAGAAATTACATCCGTAGCAATAAGAATTCGACTCTTGCCTTCCACAAAATTCTCAATAGCATGCATACGATGACTTTGGGTTTTGCGCGCATGAATCAATGAAATATCATCTTGAAAGTCTAAAGTTTCATATAGTCGGTCTGCTTTCACTTTAGAAGAAACAAATATTAAAACCTTCGAGAATTGCTCTTCATCGCTTAATAAATAATTCAACAAATTAGCTTTCGTATAGAAATTTGCAGCTGGATAAGAAGATTGACTAATATTTTCTAAAGGCGTACCGCTGATTGATATAGTTTCCTTCAATGGATTAATCAAGAATCCTTTAATCATTTCATCTACATAAGTAGTCATAGTCGCCGAGAATAAAATATTCTGACGTTTTTGAGGAAGAAAACTAAAGATATTTCTCAGCTGTGTTCTAAAACCAAAGTCAAGCATAATATCCACCTCATCAATCACTAATTTCTTGATTGAATTTAAACGCAAAACATTGGTCATGGCCAAGTCATAAAGTCGCTGAGGCGTACCTACAACCACATCTACACCTTGTGCAATTGCCTTTTTCTGCGTATTCATGTTCGTCCCACCATATACACCCTCAACACGACAATGAATATAAGGCGTAAGTTTTTCGATTTCTTTTACCGTTTGAATCACCAATTCTCTGGTTGGAACTAGGATTAAAACTCTGGGATGTGGTTGCTCTGAGTAACTTAAATCCTGAATAATAGGCAGTAAATAAGCAAAAGTTTTACCCGTACCTGTTTGTGCAATTCCAACGAAATCTCTTCCAGATTTAATAGGAGCATAAGCAGCCGATTGAATAGGCGTAGGCTTGCTGATACCAAGATCGCTTAGGGCATTTATTAATTGCTTTTTTATTTTGAAATCATCGAATGTGTTCATTCTGTCGTAATATTTAGGCCAAAGTTTTCCGTCTTTGGGCGGAATTAATTCTAAACTATAATCAAAAAAGAATTTTCAATTAAAAAATAGATCAAGATAAAATTGAGGACTGAGTTTTAAATCAAGTAATTATGAATCTTAAAATCTAATAATTTAGAGTTTACAAAACTAATACTTTTTTGAGTAGGAATTGTTAGCGGGCAGTTGGAAATAGGTAATTAGTGTAGGGTGGAGGGTGTAGAGATTAGGGTTTAGCGTTCTCGGTTTACAGTTTACAGTTCATTTTTAGGAGTTCAAGGTGCTGCAACGTGTAGAATAATTCAAAATTTAAAATTCAATATTTCCTCTCTTGTCCTAAGGGGTTAGTTAAAATTTCTGAAAACTTTAACCTTCTTGTCAGTTTGTGTGTTTTTGTGAAACAAAAATGTATCGAAACCTAGGACAAGCCTCCAGTCAGGCTGAGTGATTTTGCAAAGCAAAATTGTATCGAAGCCTAGGGCAAGAGAGGAAATGATGAATCGTGAGTTACTTTGAATACAGCGCAATTACTGTGGCTCAAATTTGACTTATGGAAAGTAGCCATAAACCTCTATGAAGTTCGTTTTTAACTATGTTAGCAGTAAGCTTTAGAAAAAAACAATATAGAATGAAACTATCCGAAAAGTATAAACACATTTTAAAAACATTGCTTGTTCTTTTATCATCTATTATTTATTTCTTTTTGGCTCATATTGGTTATGAAAATTCACATATAAATTTAGACAAAATTGACTCTGAAATCGGAACTGTTGATGAAGTTGGAATAACTCAAAGAATCGGAACTAAAGGAGAAAAATCAAAAGTTTTTTTTATACAATTGGATAACGTTGAAAAAAAACTTGGAGTTTACAGAATGTCAAAAAATTACGCTGACTTAATTGAACATATTAAAGTAGAAGACGAAATTAAAGTTTATTATAAGTCAAAAAGTGACAAAAGAGAAAATGTAAATATTGATTTAGTTCAGATTGAAAAAAAAGGAAACATAATATTACCAAAAAGTGAATTGGAGAACAAACAAAGTTTTCTAATTTATATTGGATTATTTTTCGGTTTCGGAACAATAATTTTTTCGTATTTATATTATGTTAAAAAACCGAAATGGATTAAAAATTAATAAAAGCCTACTGCTAACATCGCATTGGCAAAATGGCGGGGTAACGGGTAAGTTGAAAGTTTCTACATATCTTAGCCGCCGAATGTGTTCCACATTCAGCTTTTTTTTAATAATTTAGCTTCTGTGGAATCCTAACGAAGTGGATCGACGAAGTCAAACACATCGGCTACGTTACTGCTAAATTGAACTTTCCGTCCAATTTATCCGTCATTTTGCCAATGTGTTTCCCGTTAGGTGCAAGCAGGACAAAAAACCGTCAAAAATGGGACACATAAGAGAATA
>CAZKJO010000066.1:0-7077 GCA_964553105.1 uncultured Weeksellaceae bacterium
GAAAACTCTAAACTCTACACCCTAATCCCTAAACCTATTACTAACTACTACTAATCTTAAAACAAAAAAAAGACGAAACCATTAAGTTTCGTCTTTAAATATGTTCTCAATCCATTCTCTTAATCTTCTAGAGCGCTTGGATCTGGCTCGTCAAAGCTTACGTCGTCATCGAATGAATAATCATCGTCTTCCTCAAACATTTCCATTACGTTCTCTAAACGTTGGCTAATTTTCACTAAATAGCTGCTATCTTCGGTTTGAACCTCAACGGCCTCCACCGTTTCTCCTTTAGCGTTTTTGAAAACGATTACGTCTTTATCACTGTAGCCATCAGGATACTTCTCAACGAGTAAAGTTAATATTTCGTCGTTCAATTTCTTGAAATCTACGATAACTCTTCTTTTGGGTGCTGGCTTTTTCATTTTTAAGTTAAGTTTTTAATAGTCTAATAAATAGGCGAATATCAATGGAGCAACAATAGTTGCATCTGATTCAATAATAAATTTAGGTGTATCTACACTTAGTTTTCCCCAAGTGATTTTCTCATTCGGTACGGCTCCTGAATAACTACCATAACTTGTAGTTGAGTCAGAAATTTGACAGAAATAACTCCAGAAAGGAGTATCTTCTCTTTCTAAATCTTGGTATAACATCGGAACAACACAAATTGGGAAATCTCCCGCGATTCCACCTCCAATTTGGAAGAATCCGATTCCATCTTTAGAGTTGTCGGTGTACCAATCTGCCAACCAAGCCATGTACTCAATACCTGATTTCATGGTAGTGGCTTTTAATTCACCTTTAATAACATAACTCGCGAAGATGTTTCCCATCGTACTGTCTTCCCATCCTGGTACCACAATCGGTAAGTTTTTCTCTGCAGCAGCGTACATCCAGCTGTCTTTTAAGTCGATTTCGTAGTATTCTTCTAAAACACCAGATAGCAACATTTTGTACATAAATTCGTGCGGGAAATAGCGCTCACCTGCCGCTTCTGCATCCTTCCATATCTTTACGATATGTTGTTGTAATCTTCTAAAAGCTTCCTCCTCTGGAATACAAGTATCTGTAACTCGGTTCAAGCCTTTCTCCATTAAATCCCATTCTTGTTGAGGTGTTAAATCTCTATATTCTGGAATTCTTTTGTAGTGTGAGTGAGCTACCAAGTTCATGATATCCTCCTCTAAGTTGGCACCTGTACAAGAGATGATTTGCACTTTGTCTTGACGAATCATTTCAGCAAAAATCTTTCCTAATTCGGCGGTAGACATAGCTCCAGCCAAGGTTACCATCATTTTAGAACCTTGTGCTAATTGCTGCTCATAAGCTTTAGCAGCATCCACTAAAGCAGCAGAATTAAAATGAAGATAATATTTTTCTATAAAATTAGATATAGGCCCTTTCATTTATATTTTTTTATGTTATTGTTCAAAATTTGTATTCAAAATTGTTTCAACATGATTGAAGCTTTGGCTTGAATTATTAGAGCAAACTAAATGATATATTCCAAAATCTCCAAACAATTTAAGATTTATTTATTTTCTTCTCCTCCTCCTACATTGTATCCTAATGTGCTCAACATATTATCATGTGTTTGTTGCTCGGCAAAGACTTTGGTGAAAATAATTCCATTCTGATCTCTATTGATGAGGATATGTTTTGGCGTAGGTATCAAACAATGCTGAATTCCTCCAAAACCTCCAATGCTCTCTTGATAAGCTCCAGTGTTGAAGAAACCTATGTATAAAGGTTTGTCCTTTTTAAACTTAGGAAGATAAATAGCGTTTAAGTTTTGCTCACTATTGTAGTAGTCATCACTATCGCAGGTTAAACCTCCTAATAAAACTCTTTCGTATTCATCGTCCCAACGATTGACAGATAATAAAACAAATCGTTTGTTGATCGCCCAAGAGTCGGGTAGGGTAGTAATGAAAGATGAATTAATCATGTTCCATTTCTCTCGGTCGTTTTGTTGTTTTTGGTGTAATACTTCATACACAGCCCCGCCGCTTTCTCCAACTGTAAAAGACCCGAACTCGGTGAAGATATTAGGTACTTCTACGCCAGCATCTTCACAAACCATTTTTATTTGGTTGATGATCTCGTCGATGATATAAGCATAATCATAATCAAATGCCAATGAATTCTTTATCGGGAATCCTCCACCAATATTTAGTGAGTCTAATGTTGGGCAAATCTTTTTAAGGTTCACATAAACTTTTAAACATTTATGTAGCTCGTTCCAGTAATAAGCCGTGTCTCTAATGCCAGTGTTAATAAAGAAGTGAAGCATTTTTAAGCTTGCTTTTGGATCTTCTTTCACCTTGTTTTTATAAAATGGTACAATATCGCGATATCCAATTCCTAAACGAGAAGTATAGAACTCAAATTTTGGCTCCTCTTCGGAGGCAATACGAATTCCAATATCGAATTTACCGTTGATGTTTTCTGACAAAAGATCTAATTCCTCTGCATTATCTAGAATCGGAATGCACTTTTTGTGACCACCGTTTACTAATCTTGCGATGTTGTCTATGTATTGATCGCGTTTAAAACCATTACAAAGAATCCAACTTTTGTTG
The DNA here is from genome assembly GCA_964553105.1 of uncultured Weeksellaceae bacterium. Lineage (GTDB taxonomy): Bacteria > Bacteroidota > Bacteroidia > Flavobacteriales > Weeksellaceae > Profundicola. Next base: position 2,583 of record CAZKJO010000066.1, read on the forward strand.
CTTAGTTTTCCTTCTTTCTTAAGAATTTCAACAATGTTGATATCGTAAGCAGAGCTAGTTTCAATATGAATTTTATTCTTAAGCGCTTCATCTAATACAAATGAAAAATGCGAACTCTTGGTGCAGTAACAATAATTATAAGTAGCCTCATAATCATGTTTCTCCATGGCTTCTCTGAACCAGTTTTTAGCTTTTTGTATATTTTCAGAAATCTTAGGGAGATAACTAAATTTTAAAGGAGCTCCATATTTATTTACCAAATCCATAACATCTATACCATGAAAAGTTAGGTTACTTCCCTTGGTATCGAACTCATCTTGTGGAAAATAATAGGTTTGATCTATTAAGTCGCGGTATTTTAATTTCATTTCAAAATAAATTATCGATTGAAGTTAAAGAAAAAAATAAGCAATCCAAGAATTTGGGCTCACTTATTACAATCCATTCTATTTGCAATGCAATTTTAAATTAAAATTTTTACTTTGCAGTCGTTAATTACAAAATATTATATAAAAATCTTTATTTCTTTAATAACATGTTAAAAGTTGGAATTTTAGGCGGCGGTCAATTGGGTTTAATGTTTGTGCAAAATGCATTGAGCTACCCTATCGAAATACATATTTTAGATCCTAATCCAGAGGCAAGTTGTGCGAATTTTGCACATCGATTTATGGTAGGTGATTTTAATGATGAACAAACGGTGCTTGACTTTGCTAAAGATGTAGATATTGTTGGGATAGAGATTGAGCACGTAAACCTAGAAGCGCTTAAAAAATTAAAAGCTCAAGGAAAAACAGTTATTCCAGATCCAGAGGTTTTAGAAATCATTCAAGATAAAGGAATTCAAAAAGATTTTTATTTAAAACATAATATTCCAACGGCGCCTGTTCAGGAAGAAAATACATTTCCTGTAGTTCAAAAACTTTGTAGAGGTGGCTACGATGGGAAAGGAGTTCAGGTTTTAACTGACGAAAATAAAGATAAAAAGTGGAGCGAAGATTCTGTGTTTGAAACTTTAGCCAACATTAAATTAGAGTTAGCTGTAATTATTGCTAGAAACGCAGCCGGTGAAACCGCAATTTATCCAGTAGTGGAGCAGGTGGTGAATCCAGCTTATAATTTATTAGAGTATTTATTGATACCAGCTAGAATAGATGATGACATAGCAGAAAGAGCTAAAGAAGTTGCGCTACAAGTGGTTGATGCCTTTGATCAGCCTGGAATTTATGCGGTTGAGTTATTCTTAAACAATGATAACTCTATTTGGGTGAATGAAACAGCGCCACGAGTTCACAATAGTGGGCATGCTACTATAGAAGCATCGGCTTCTTCTCAGTTTGATATGATGTTGAGAGTGTTGTTAAATCTTCCATTAGGATCCACTGAAATGACCTCTAAAGCAGCTATTTTAAATATAATTGGTGCAGAAGGGCACGAAGGAAATGCAAAAGTGGAGGGATTAGATGATTTAATGAAGATTCCTGGTGCTGCGATGCATTGGTATGGTAAGAAAATCACGAAACCTGGTAGGAAAATGGGACATGCTACTTTTACCGCAAAAACTTATGAGGAAATCATTAAGCAGATCGATGAGGTGAAACCTGTTCTTAAATCAACAACCTAAAAAAGATTAGTTAATAGTCTTAGATTTTTTAATTCAATAAGCCTTCACTGATAATGCTTAAATTATAAGTGTCTATTAATAATTTGAATTTGAGTAAGGAATGTATATCTCTGCTGTAAAATCGAACTTATGTATTGAAATTTCTTAATCTTATATTAAACCTTTTCAAATAGTCCTTGTCTAACAATTTTAATACTAATTTAGCACCCCAAATTTGAAGAGGACAATTATGAGGAATTTAATAACCATTGCAATGGTTTTAGTGGGAGTTTTTACGCTTGCCCAAGAAATTACGGTCACCGGAACGGTTCAGGATAATTCGGACTTGCCATTAGCTTACACATCCATCACTTTTGATGGATTAGATAATGATATTTTCGAGCAAATCTATACCGAAGGAGATGGAACTTTTATAGTTCATATTCCAGCGGGTAAGTATGATATTATTATTCAGCCTACTACGGGATCCATTACGGAGAGAATCGAAACTTTCACAAAAGATACTGATTTAGGAATTATTAGATTATCAGAAGCGATTCAGTTGGCGTCAACTGTGGCTGTAGCGGAGAGGCCTCTGTATAGATTAGAATTAGACAAAAGAGTCTATGATATGGATCGTGATCCTACCGTTAAGGGAGCTAATCTTTCGGACGCCTTAAACAATGTGCCCTCTGTTACGGTAGATGGTGATGGTACGGTTACTTTGAGAGGAAGCGAGAGTATTACGGTGCTTATCGACGGAAAACCATCGGCGATGACAGGTATTTCTAATATTGCAGATGCCTTAAAAAATATACAAGCTGATGCTGTTCAACGTGTAGAGGTGATTACAAATCCTTCTGCTAGATATGATGCTGCTGGAACTGGTGGTATTATTAATATCATTATGAAAAAAGGGAGTAACCAAGGCTTTAATGCTAGCTTTAATGCAAATGTTGGATTGCCTTTGCAGTCTGGGCTGAACGCTAACTTGAACTATAAAACAGACAAGTGGAATTTCTTTATTTCACCTTATATTCGTTTAGGTAAATCAGAAGGTTCATCTGAATTTGTAAATAGATTTTATTCAGAATTTCAACCAGATACCATCGAAACGCAAATGGGAGATAGAGTTAGAGATCGCTTTAATATTGGTACTGGGATTGGTCTAGAAAGATATATTGGAAAGAAAAACACGATTTCGGCTTCTATGAATATTAGAAAGTCTACAGGTGAGAATGAAAATACCTTAAATTATAAAGATTACGCAGGTAATACATTGTTTGGTCAGAGTAGAAGACAAGAAATAGAAGATGAAACGGATGAGAGTATTCAGGGTAACCTTGGGTTTAAGCATGAGTTCGACAACCAAGGGCATGAGTTGAGAATAGATGCTAGTGCGTCTTACGCAAAAGAGGATGAATTAGCTGACATTGTAGAGACTACCTTTATGGGAGATGGAGAAGATGGATTGGATAAAACGGTGAATAATGAAGAACAAACAAGATACTTAGTTCAGGCTGATTATGTTTATCCACATGGTGAAAGTGCCAGATTTGAATTAGGATATAAGGGACAATTTGAATCTAACATGAACGACTTTACGGTTATGCAAAGAGAAAATGGAGAGTTTATAGAGAATCCTTTCTTTACAGATAAAGTTGATTATGATCAAAATATTCAAGCTGTTTATTCTCAATACGGAAACAAAATGGGTAAATTCTCTTATTTATTAGGTTTAAGAATGGAGAATTCAGACATTAGAATTCAATCTGCAAATGCCAACGAAGGTTTAGGAAGTGATGATAAAAAGAATTATACTAACTTTTTCCCTTCTGCGACTTTCAACTATTCATTTGACGAGGATGATAGAAATCAATTGCAAGTGAGCTATAGTAAAAGAATTCGTAGACCTTGGAGCAGATGGTTGAGCCCATTCAGAAACTTCTCTGATGATAGAAATACATTTATGGGAAATCCTGATTTAGATCCTGTTCTGACCGATGCTTATGAGTTAGCCTTTATTACGCAAATTGGTAAAACATCGATTACGCCTTCTATCTACTATCAAAATAGTAAGGATAACATGAGTGTATTCCGTCGTAGAGCTGAGTTTAATGGAAATCAAATTTTCATCTCACAACCTGTTAATGCGGGTAACGAAGAAAGATATGGAGCGGAATTAGTTGCTTCAACGCAGTTCACATCTTGGTGGAGAGCTTTTGGTAATGTTAACTTCTTTGGATATAATGCTGATGGAAATTATTATGATCCTATTTCCGATACTACTTATGATCTAAGTGGAGATGGATTTAGCTGGTTTGGAAGAATGTCGAATAGTTTCTCACTACCTCAGAAAATAGATTTCCAATTAAGTGGATTTTACTATGGAGGAACAAAAAATGCACAAAGCGAAAGAGATCCTATGTATGGTGTTGATTTAGCGCTTAGTAAGGATATTATGGGTGGAGATGGAACTATTTCATTTAACGTGCGTGACTTGTTTGAAACGAGAAGAAGAAAGTCATTTAACTTTGGTCCTGGCTACGAATCTAATATGGATATGCAATGGAGAGGACGACAGTTTACCTTGAACTTTGCTTACCGAATTAATCAGAAGAAAAAACGCGAAAGAGGTATGAATGGTGGAGCTGAAGAAGCTGAAGGAATGGAGTTTTAAAATAAGACGTTAGAAGTTATTAAGAACCACTTGTTATAGCAGGTGGTTTTTTTTGCCATACTGGTAAATAAAAAGTCATAATTGTTTTTGTGGATATTAATGTAAATTTACTACATTTGCCATCCGGAATATGGCTTATTGTTCATAAAGAAGGAAAGGTCCTATAGCTCAGTTGGTTAGAGCACTTGACTCATAATCAAGTGGTCCCTGGT
>CAZKJO010000067.1:0-4725 GCA_964553105.1 uncultured Weeksellaceae bacterium
AATACTCAAGATATTCAAATTATAGTTCTCGAGTCATTTTAAATTAATTATATTTGTTTGAATAAAAGCTAACGTTTGAAAATATCTAAAGAACTTAAAATAGGTGTAGTTGCGATTCTATCGATTGTCGCCTTTTACTGGTTGTTCAAATTTTTGCAAGGTGAAAATTTGTTTACCTCTGGAAAGGTAGTATATGCTACTTATCACGATGTGGATGGACTACTACCTACTAAGCCTGTGAATGTGAATGGTTTAAAAGTAGGTCGCGTAGAGGATATCATCATCAAAGAAGGAAATGACAGCATTTACTTTATTGTTAAGATGGTCATAGAACAAGATTTAGATTTTACCGTTAATTCTGTGGCTGAAATTTACGAGCCAGGTTTAATGGCAGGTAAGATGATCAAATTAAATCTTAGTTATGATGGTAGATTAGCAAAAAGTGGTGATACGCTTGTATCAGCAAATAATCAATCTTTAATGACCATGTTATCGAACAAGTTAGCGCCTACACAAAATAGAATTGATAGTGTATTGGTTACCTTAAACTCAGCTTTAGATCGTTTTGGATCTATGGCAGATGAAGAAACCAATCAAAGTTTGAAATCAGTTTTAAGGCAATTAGACGCCACCATTTATGCCATGGGGCAAACGGCTAATTCATTGAAAGAAACATCTGATAATACCGATGTATTAATTTCTAATGCAAATAAAAGTATTGAAGGTCTAACTCAAGATACGCGTGTATTAGTTGGAACTTCTAATTCCACCATCAAGAAATATGGTGAAGTAGCAGATAAAATTAATGAGGCTAATATCGAAAAAACGTTGAACGAGATTAATGAAGCAACCAAAGCTCTTAGCTCAACTTTAAAACGACTTGAATCTTCTGAAGGAACATTAAATAAAATTATTAATGATCCTCAATTGTATAATAATCTTAATAGTACAGCCGAAAATTTAAATATATTAATGAGCGATCTCAAAGAACGCCCAGATCGATATGTTCAATTTTCTGTATTCGGCAAAAAATACAAGGAACCTAAAAAAGTTGAGGTTAAAGAAGAGAATAGTGAAACTTCAGTTAACGTAGAAACAGAACCATGACAAGTCTAACCCATCTATCACAAATGTTTTTTCTCATCGCATTAATTAGCGGTGTTGGATTTTTTATTTATAACGTAAGAAAGATTTTTAGAAATATTAATCTCGGAAGACCTATCGATAGAACAGATAATCCTGAATCTAGATGGGCTCTAATGGCACGCGTTGCTCTAGGACAAAGCAAAATGGTGGTTAGACCTATTGCTGGTTTCTTACACATTTTGGTATATGTTGGTTTTATAATCATCAACTTAGAAATGTTAGAAATCATCATCGATGGTTTATTCGGCACACATCGTATCTTCTCATTTTTAGGTGGATTCTATGATTTCTTAATTGGTTCTTTCGAAATCTTAGCACTCTTAGTTATCATTGCGGTTGGAGCATTCTGGGTAAGAAGAAATATTCATAAACTTCAACGTTTTTGGAAGCCAGAAATGAAGGGCTGGCCTAAAAACGATGCGAACTATATTCTATATATCGAGTTCGCTTTAATGGTTTTATTCCTTGGGATGAATGCCGCAGATTACTATGCACACGCTAAACAAGATGTTGCATTAGCAGGGGCTTTCCCTGTTTCTAAGAATTTATTTTTCTTCTTTGATTCTCTGGGAATTGGAACTCTTCAGATAATGGAAAGAGTGTTCTGGTGGATGCATATTTTAGGAGTTTTATTCTTCTTAAACTATTTATACTATTCAAAACACTTCCATATTTTATCAGCTTTCCCGAATGTTTGGTTTGCAAAATTACGACCAAAGGGTGAGTTAGATAACTTAGCAAGTGTTACTTCTGAGGTTAAATTAATGATGGATCCAAATGCTGATCCCTTTGCAGCGCCAGCGCCAGGAGCAGAAATGACTGAGCCTGAAACTTTCGGAGCTAAAGATGTCTTTGACTTAAATAAAGTTCAATTACTAAACGCTTATACTTGTACAGAATGTGGCCGTTGTACTTCTGAATGTCCTGCGAACTTAACAGGTAAAAAACTTTCTCCGCGTAAGATTATGATGGATACGAGAGATCGTTTAGAAGATGTTGGTGCTAATATCGACAAAAACAACGGAAAGTTTGTAGACGATGGTAAAAAATTAATTGGAGATTACATTTCTGCAGAAGAAATTTGGGCTTGTACTTCTTGTAATGCATGTGTTCAAGCGTGTCCAGTGAATATCGATCCATTATCAATCATTATGGATATTCGTAGATATTTAGTGATGGAAGAATCTGCAGCTCCCATGGAATTAAACTTAATGATGCAAAACGTTGAAAACAACGGTGCACCGTGGCAGTTCAACAATTCAGATCGTTTGAATTGGGCAGATGAAGCTTAGTCCTTAATTGAAATTTTATAATTTTATTTGAACCATACTCTAAAAGGTATGGTTTAATTTTTTACATATATTTAAACCTTAAAATTGGAGCAGAACACTCATTCAAACAAAACAAACACAGCACTTTTACTCGCTGGTATTCTATTGATTGCATTCAACTTAAGACCTGCATTGGCAAGTCTTGGTCCTTTAGTAGATGACATTAGAGAAGCCACAGGTTTGAGTAACTTTATGTTGGGTTTATTGACCACGCTCCCATTAGCTGCATTTTGTTTTGTATCTATTTCGGCAGCATTTTTTACTAAAAAATTAGGCATAGGACGCGTTCTATTTCTTGCTTTAATTCTACTAACCATAGGAATTTTGATCCGCTCTCTGGATTGGCTTCCTACTTTGTACATCGGAACATTTTTATTAGGAATAGCGATTGCTTTTGGCAACGTACTCCTACCCTCCCTTACCAAACAAAACTTCCCCAACAAGGCAGGTTTAATTACGAGTTTATACTCTGGAATGATGGGAATCGGTGCTGCACTAGCCGCGGGTATTAGCGTTCCCTTAGCAAGGGATTACCAACTCAATTGGCAAGGCTCTCTACAAGTTTGGGCGATTGTTTCGTTTTTAGCTTTACTACTTTGGACACCACAACTTTGGCGTTTAAAAAGAGTTAAATCCAATAGAAATCCTATTCAAGCTATTAAAAATATGTTGGGTCAACGCCTAGCTTGGAGTGTTGCTATGTTTATGGGTTTACAATCTTTTAGCTTTTACGTAATATTGGCTTGGTTACCCGATTTATTGATAAGTCGTGGCTATGATCATGAATCTGCCGGATGGATGCTGTCTTTATCACAAGCTACTGGGATTTTAGGATCTTTAACTATTCCTTTCATTGCTGGAAAAAAGTCGAATCAACAATCGTTGGTGATATTTCTAGTTGCAATGGAAGTTGTGAGTATCATTGGCTTGTTGCTTCCTCAATTTGGTTTACAATGGCTTTGGATTTCGATGATTGGCTATGTTTTAGGCGGTTGCTTTGGACTCGCTCTTTTATTCTTGGTATTGCGTGCTCGCGACACCGAAACTGCAACAGAACTCTCTGGAATGGCGCAATCCGTTGGATATTTCATCGCCGCTACAGGTCCGATTTTAATTGGAAGTATTTTTGACTTTACCCAATCATGGAGTTATCCACTACTATTTTTAATGATAGTGGCATTCGTTAAACTTTATATGGGCCTAGAAGCCGGAAAACCTGGAAAAGTTAGTCGTTAAATGGGTTTTAATTCCCAAAGCTCAACTTCTTCTTCAGTGCGCCAATGAGCATTTCGTTTTGTTTTACTAGAAGCTGATTTTACAGTTTTTGTATAGCATTTAACGAGCTTAAATCTACCTCCTTTTACTATTTCTTCTAAAATTGGATGAGATGAAGTAACCTTGGTTATCTGCGCTAAATTCGAGAAAATTAAAAGTAATTTCCCATTCGGCAACAAACGTTTTCTAGCTTCTCTAAAGAAATTTGGAAATAAATCTTGATCATAATAAATCGCCTCGTCTATTCCATCTAAATCATAAGGCGCCGGCAACCAAGGTGGATTAAAAACAATCAATTCTGTGGGCTCTTCCCATTGTCCAAATAAGTTTGCAAAGTCTAAATGAAGCTTACCATGTAAATTTTGTTGATCAATCATTTCTTCTAATCCATAAATCGCATTGGGATTAATATCTGTTCCATATACTTTTTTAAAACCGGATTGAAGCAGTTGTAAAGATAAAACGCCACATCCAACGCCAACATCTATAGCTGATTTCTTAGGACCTTTATATTTTCTAAGCCAATCATCAAACAAAATTAAATGTTCAAATCTGGTTGGAAAATAAACTCCATAAAAAGGATGAATTCTTTTCTTTAAAACAGGAATTTGAATACCATTTTTATACCACTGCCAAGAACTATTTAAACCTTGCACCTGTGGAAAAGAGAGTAAAAAGTTTGATTGATTCGAATAAAACCTTTCTAACCAGCCTATTTCTGGAGCTTTCTTTAGGTTTAACTTTGAGTTTTTAACCTCAACTAAAAGTAAGTTTGAAAGCTGCTGATATTTAGATCTATAAATCTTTTGATCATTAAAGCTTTTATTAGGAAGTTTTTGATGTAGATAATCATGAATGCTTTTTAATAGCAAAACCCCATCATGGTAATAGTCAAAAATTAAAATACTATGGCCTTTTTCAAGATACTCAATAGCCAAACTTGAATCATCTCCTCGCCTGAACGCCATTTGAT
>CAZKJO010000067.1:4825-6833 GCA_964553105.1 uncultured Weeksellaceae bacterium
GAATTTTCCCAATCGGAAGACTAGACAAAGATAGTCAAGGCTTGATTTTGATGACGAGTGATGGTGATATTGTAAATCAAATTTTACGTTCAGATAACGAAAACGAAAAGGAATATATGGTTTACACCAAAGAACCAATAAATCAAAAGTTCATCAATAAAATGTCTAATGGCGTACCCATCTTGGACACCGTTACCAAAAAGTGTTTTGTAGAACAATTAGGCGAAAAACAATTCAGAATAATTTTGACGCAAGGGCTAAACCGCCAAATTCGTCGAATGACCGAATATTGCGGAAATAAAGTTGTGAAACTTGAGCGCTATCGCATTATGAATATTGAATTAGATGTTCCATTAGGAAAATACAGGGAATTAACACCGGCAGAAATGAAGGAAATCAGAAGACGTTTGGCTGGAGCTTCAAAAACAAGTAAATCTTAATTCAAGCTTATGTCTTTTCACAAAACGACACTGAAGACTAAACAAAAAGTTTTATCGTTAGATGAACTTTATTTATCTGAGGAAAATCGAGCAAAATTAAATCAATTAATTGAGGAGTTTAATTATCAATCAGCCTTAAAAGAATTTGATATTCCGATTGATAATAAAATACTATTGCATGGAAATACAGGTTGTGGCAAAACAGCTACAGCACATGCTTTGGGATTGGCTTTAAATAAAAAAGTTGTCGTTTTAAATTTAGGTGGTTTTGTTTCCTCTCGACTCGGAGAAACAGGTAAAAACCTATCAGAAGTATTTCGTCAGGCATCTAATGATCGTGCGATTTTATTTATTGATGAATTTGACTTTTTAGGAAAAATTAGAGATTACAACAGCGAAGATTCCGGAGAAATGCAGCGATTAGTGAATACTTTTATTCAGCAAATCGATAATTTATCTCATCATGCAATTCTTGTCTGCGCCACCAATCACTTAGACATCATTGACTCTGCTTTGCTTAGGAGATTTCAATTGAGGTTAAAATATGATTTACCCAATCAAGCTGGTTTAAACGATTATTATGATAGTTTACTTTCTAAATATCCTGAACATTTAAATAAAATTGAAAGAGTTTATGGAATTTCCTACGCCGAGGCAAAAGACCTTGTTTTACAGCAAATTAAAGCTAATATTATTCAATTTGAAAAGAATAAAAAGCATATAGTCTTTGATTACGGCATGCTAGAAGCTATCGATGAAAAATTGGATAATTTTGGGACATCCATAGAGAATTCTAATCATGAAATAGAAGGTTTTCACAAAGATTTTACTGTTCAACATCAAGCGATTGCTAAAAAATCCATACAAGACAAAATTGAAGGAAATCTTTACGAAGTTTTGGGTGATCAATTGATTAAACTAGATCAACTCCTGAACACGAATTACAAAAGAGTTTTATCAACTACCACATCGGGAAAAGAAGCTTGGGTTTATATTTCAAAATATTAATTTGACTTAAACACCTCAAAATCACTTTAGGTTCAATACTTATAGGCGCTAGATGCTTTTAATTTATATCTTCATGGATATATAATTTAGCATCATGGAGGTAAATAAAAATAACTTTCGCGAACTCATCAGGAAAAAGGACTTTAGAACATTAAAGGTTTCTCTGAACCAGATGAACAATGTTCAATTAGCCAAGATTATTGAGGAAATGTCTCCAACGGAAGAAATAATCATGTACCGTCTCTTGGACAGGCGTTTATCTAAAAAGGTTTTCAAGCATTTATCTACGAGTAAGAAAAATGAGGTAGTCAAAGGTCTGCTTGAAAATGACTTAAAGCTTTCGAACCTCATCAATGATATTGAACCAGACGATCGAACTGCTTTTTTTGAAGAGCTTCCAAAGGATGTAACCGAAAGTCTTCTTCAGCTTTTAACCGAAGAAGAAAGAGAATTAGAAAATATTTTATTAAAAAGATAGATAACTTACATTAGTACAATCAATTATTTCAAAATTAAAAACATGTCTGACTTATCTCCTATCATCAATGCAAATGAACTTT
>CAZKJO010000068.1:0-1729 GCA_964553105.1 uncultured Weeksellaceae bacterium
AAGCACCTACATTGTTTAATGTAAGTACTTGACTCTTAGAGTGATCGCGCCAGGATTCGAACCTGGGACCGTCTGCTTAGAAGGCAGATGCTCTATCCAGCTGAGCTACGCGACCTGTTTTTCTATTTGAGTGGTGCAAATTTAGATATTATTCTTTATAACACAAGTAAAATTTAAATAATTTTTAAATTTATTGGAGCTTATAAATATTATCAATCTATTAAGTGTTTGATTATCTTAAATTAATGTGGTTAAAAATAATTTAAATTCAAATCAACTTATTTTTTAGTTTTAAAAGTTTTCAGCTTTCAAAGTATTCTTATAGGTAGAAATAGCTCTTTCTCTTGCAAATTTATGCTCTACCAAAGGTGCTGGATAGTCTTGTGATCCAAATTCAGGAACCCATTTTTTAATGTAATCATGGTTTTTATCGAATCTTTCGGTTTGGGTGTAGGGATTAAATACCCTAAAATATGGTGCAGCATCGCAACCTGTGCCCGCTGCCCATTGCCAGTTACCGTTATTGGCTGATAAATCATAATCATCAAGTTTTTGTGCAAAATAAGCTTCTCCCCAGCGCCAATCGATTAAAAGATGCTTACAAAGAAAACTTGCGACAATCATTCTAACGCGATTGTGCATAAATCCGGTTTGATTTAACTGACGCATTCCAGCGTCTACAATCGGATAACCTGTCATTCCTTTACACCATTTATCAAACTCATCTATATTATTTCTCCATGGAATGTTATCGTATTTGCTTTTAAAAGCCCTATTTGCCACATGTGGAAAGTGAAATAGAATTTGCATAAAGAATTCTCTCCAAATCAATTCAGAAAGCCAAACCTCATTATGTTCTTGAGCAAATGCAACACATTTTCTTATGCTAATTGTTCCAAAACGTAAGTGAATGCCTAATTGCGTGGTTTGCTCAAGAGCAGGAAAATCTCTGTATTGATCATACTCTTTAATTATATCAGCATCTAAAGTTGGTTGTTTAAAGATAATTTCAGTCGGTTGAAACCCGAGTTTATCTAAACTTATAATTCCCTTACAATCAATCTTTTTAAATTGATTAAAATGAAGTTCAACTGGTTTTAAATCTTTATTATTAAGTTTTTCCTTCCACTTTTTAGCGTAGTAGGAGTAGACGGTATATGGAGTTTCATCCTTTTTTAGAATGTCCTTTTTATCAAATATAACTTGGTCCTTGAACGCCTTAAACTCAATATTCTTATGCTTAAAATATTCATAAATACTTTTATCTCGTTGAATAGCATAAGGTTCATAATCCCGATTGCAGTAAATCTGTTGAATTTCAAACTCCTTTTCCAATTCTTGAAATATGGCTAAAGGATCACCATAAAAAGTTTTTAAATTTGAATTATATTTTTTTAATTTAAGATTTAATTGCTTTAAAACCTGATGAATAAAATCAACTCGTCGATCTGATTTATCTTCTAGTTGGCCTAATATGTTTTTATCGAAAATGAAGATGGGAACCACTGGGAAATTAGCTTTTAAGGCATGTGATAATCCAATATTATCTTCTAATCTCAAATCCCTTCTAAACCAAAACAGGTTGACTTTTTCCTTCATATATCTACTGGTTTTCTACTAGTGAAGTATTTAAAGAAGAATAAAACCCATAAAAATTGGGTGTAACCATACACTGCGTCTTCAACAGGAATGGTCAATAATCTAATGCCCATAAATTCCTCAGGATTAT
>CAZKJO010000068.1:1829-6487 GCA_964553105.1 uncultured Weeksellaceae bacterium
GCGTCTTCAACAGGAATGGTCAATAATCTAATGCCCATAAATTCCTCAGGATTATAATTTACAATAGGGCTCTCTAAACCTGTTCCGGTCAAAACCCCGTTCACAGAAAAGAATCCAATCATTAAAATACTGAAAACAAAAGATGCTCTACTTATCCATGAAATTCTGGCAATAAAATGAAAATAAATCAGCGAGAGCACCGTAATGACAGCAGTTACAATGGTGTACATTTTATCAGCATATAGTAAACCAACCACTGAAATGGTAATTATACTTACAAAAACAATAATGTTATTAAATCCATCCAACCATTTAAGGTTAAAGAATTTATCAATACAGAAATAAGTAAAAATACATGAAAATGGAATGCAAATAAAAAACAACCATTCTTCAATAGGTAAGCCCGCGATGACTAATCCTATGGTATAATCTAGATTAAACCACCATACACCCATGGCTGTAAACCATACATCCCAAGCTATAAAAGGAATTGAGACAAGAGTTCCAGCTTTTAAATAGGAAATAAAATGTTTGTCGAACCGGATTCTTTTATCAAATGAAGCAATAAAACAGATGATAATCGTAAAGAATAAAACGAGTAAATAAGTAAAGGATTTCAATTTTTAGCCTTTTTAAAGTACATATTAAAATATTTCATAGGAACGTAAAGAAAACCAAAACACTCGCCGTTTTCTTTGGTTAAATGTTTATGATGCTGTTTGTGAGCACGTCTTAAAGCCAAGAAATATGGGTTTTCAGTTCGAGAAAAAACCTTCAGTCTTTGATGAATAAAAATATCATGAATGAAGAAATAAGCCATTCCGTACAAAGTCACGCCAAGACCTATATAAAACAAGTAATTAAATTCTTGTTCAGCTCCAAAATACATTAAAATAATCGCTGGAATCGCGAAAATCACAAAGAAATAATCATTTTTCTCAAAAGGACCTTCTGTGCTATGATCGTGATGATCTCTGTGTAACACCCACAAAAAACCATGCATTACATATTTGTGGATAAGCCAAGTAGCGCCTTCCATAGCGATAAAAACGGCTAAAACTATTAATATATTCATGACACTGATTTCTTATTAAATTTTTCTTCTAAAACCTGAAAACGATGTGTGAAAATAGATTCCAGTTTAGATCTTACAAACAATGAATGTGCAATATTTCCTAAGAATCCTAAAGGTAGCTCATAATCTACGGTATCCTTTGCTAAAACGCCACTTTCATTTGGAATAAACTCATGAAAATGATTCCAAAGTTTGTAAGGACCCTTTAATTGAAAGTCTGTAAAACTTTTTAGTTCATCTACCTGAGTGATTCTGGTTTTCCATTTCATTGGAATATTCAACAAAGGAGAAACCGTATAATCGATTTCCATTTCTTCGTAGATTTTGGTGCTAGGTAAATCCGTTAAGACCACAAAATTCATGTCCTTAGGCGTTATTTTCGATAGGTTATGCGGGTTTGAGAAAAACTCCCAAGCCGTTTCTATATCACAATTTAATTGTTGCTCTCTGTAGAGTTGAAATTTCATTGAATTAAATTTAAATTAAAGCATGGCTGTTTTGTATTGAACATAACTTCGCATCATTAAACTGAATTTTTCGGAGTTGGGCACACGAATTCGTTTTTGTAAAATATTTTCAGCCGGAATACCTCTTATTTTTTTAAAGAGACATAAATAATATTTGTAAGCCAAATAAACTCCAAATTTGGCTGATTTCGGGAGTAATTTAATTCCAACCAAGGCTTCTTTGAATTCTTGATGAATTTCTTGTTCAATTTCTCGTTTTACCTGATCGGTAAAAACGCCCATTTCGATGTGTGGAAAATAAGTTCGTCCCAAAATTTGATAATCATCTTTTAAATCTCTCAAGAAATTTACTTTTTGAAATGCCGAACCTAATTTCTTAGCAAAAGGTTTTAATTCTTCATATTGCTGTTTATTTCCTTCGGTGAAAACCTGTAAACACATTAACCCAACGACCTCTGCCGAACCATAAATGTATTCCTGGTACTGCTCAGAATTATAGTCAACATCGTGCAAATCCATTTCCATGCTATGCAAAAATTGATCTATTAAACGCCTTTCAATATCATATTTACGGACGCTTTCTTGAAAAGATTGTAGAATTGGATTTAATGCAATTCCTTCGTCTAAGGCAATGTAAGTTTCATTTTTAAAACGATTTAAGAGTGTTTTCTTGTCAAAATCATGAAAACTATCTACAATTTCATCTGCCAAACGAACATAACCATAAATGGCATAAATCGCAGGACGGATTTTAGGACTTAACGCTAAAATCCCTAAAGAAAAACTAGTGCTGTATTTTCTTGTTGTGCTTTTGCTGATATCGAATGCTAATTCGTCGTATAATTTCTTCATGACTTAGGCATTTTTTAAGTTAATGAGTTCTTTTGCGACAATTTTACCTGAAATGATAGACGGTGGAACACCTGGCCCTGGCACGGTTAGTTGTCCGGTATAATAGAGATTTTTAATTTTCTTATTCTTAATTTTTGGTTTTAAAACGGCGGTCTGCTTCAATGTGTTGGCTAAACCATAAGCATTGCCACCATAAGCATTATAATCTTTGATAAAATCGGAAACACAAAAACTTCTTTTGTAAACTATATTATCAGCTAAATCGGCTTGTCCCGTATGTTTTTCGAGGCGGAGAAGCATATCTTTTAAATATTTCTCTCTAGTTTCTTCTTCATCATTTAAACCAATCGCCAAAGGCATTAATAAAAATAAGTTCTCAGAACCTTCTGGTGCAACTTCTGGATCTGTTTTAGACGGACAGCAGACATAAAATAATGGATTGTCTGGCCATTTTTTCTCACCATAAATCGCATCGATATGTTCATCTAAATCATTTTCAAAGAATAAAGTATGGTGTTTAAGGTTGGGAACTTTCTTATTTAAACCTAAATAATAAATCAAGCAAGAAGGTGCAAAGGTTCTCTTTTTCCAATAATCTTCGGTGTAATTTCTTTCGTCTTGACTCAATAAAGTCTCGGTGTGATGATAGTCCGAAGACGCCACAACAGCATCGAAATGGTGAATTTCACCATTGATCATTAGTGATTTAACTTTGTCTTTTTCTGAGTTGATTTTCTCTACATTTTGATTGAAATGAAAAGTTGCACCTTGATTTTCAGCCACTTTTTGCATTCCTAAAATCAATTGATAAAATCCGCCCATAGGGTAGAAGGTACCTTTTTTATATCCACCGAAATTCATCAGGCTATACAAAGCCGGAATGTTTTTAGGCGATGCTCCCAAGAAAATCACAGGAAATTCCATTAAAGTTCTCAGCTTGGGATGTTTGAAATATTTCCCAACATAAGATCTAAAGTTGCTGAGTAAATCGAGTTTTAATGCTGATTGTGCAATTTTAGGCGAAACGAATTCGAGCCAACTATGACAAGGCTTTTGAACAAAATCTTTCATGCCAACTTCGTATTTGAATTCGGCTGACTTCATAAATTCTTCTAACTTTTGGCCAGCACCTTTTTCTAGGCTTTCGAATAAGGATTTCATTTCCTCAAAAGATTCTGGAACATTAATTTTCATATCCGAAAAAATCATTTCGAATTGAGGATTTAATGAAATTAATTCAAAAAAATCAGAGGTTTTATGCCCAAAATCTGCAAAGAAATCGTCCATAATGTCGGGCATCCAGTACCAACTCGGCCCCATGTCAAAAGTAAAACCATTATCTGTTTTAAATTGTCGAGCACGTCCACCAGGTTGATGATGTTTTTCGAAAATATGCACTTCGTTGCCCGCTTGTGCTAAGTAGGCTGCAGCAGATAGTCCGGAAATTCCAGCTCCTATAATGGCTATTTTCTTTTTATGATTCGGTTTAGGCATATATTTTTAAGTATGATAGTGTGGTTTGGTGATTATTGTATAAAAGGTTTAGTTCTTACCAAATTAATGATTTTTAAGATTGCTTGCTGAGATAAGTTTTATAAGCATGATCCAAAAGTTCTGAAGCTTCAATATTCTCATTATATAATGGCTCATGAAAATTATTTAGCCTCTGCAATAGCTCAATTAATTTTAATTTTTCTAACTCGCTTAAATCACCCGTTACTATTTGAGTAGCCTTGCGAATCTTATCCATTTGGTTTCCAAGAGCTTTTAAACCTTCTTGAGTAATTTGAATAATTTTACTTCGTTTATCTGTTTTAGAATCTTTTTGTTCCACCCAATTATTACCAATCAATCGGTTAATGATTTTAATACCAACAGGCTTTTCTTGTTTATTGTGCTTTATTAATTCCATTTTCTTCATAGGGCCATGAACTTTTAAATTAATCAAAAAGATAAAGTCATCTTGCGTAGAAAATTTAGAATCATAAATCGCCGATTTTGAGTAGGCTTTTGCATAATGATTCATGTGTACAATTAACGTATTAATGATGCTCTCTGGGGTTCTGCCAGATTCTTTTCCTTCCCAATTTAATTGAGGAGCAGCTTCATCTGAGTTTTTAATCCATTGCCTAAAGCCCTTTACATTATTGCTGTAGATTGGATTTAACTCGTTCTTAGATTGAAACTCTTTGACGAGATCCATAACGTCTTTTACTAAGTCGAAGTTCATAGCTTATGATTAGTTTACAAATATACATTTTATT
>CAZKJO010000069.1:0-6276 GCA_964553105.1 uncultured Weeksellaceae bacterium
CCACCTAAAGCACTATATAAGTCAACCATTGCAGTTAATTTAGTGTATTTAGCATTAATTTCTGCTAACTTAGCGTTTAAGGCACTTTGCTGGGCTGTAATTACCTCTAAATAATTCGCCATACCATAATTCAACAACTCTTGAGAGTATTCTGTAGCTCTCGTATAGTTTTCATATTCTTTAGTTTTTAAGGCTATAATTTCATCTTGACTTCCATATATCTGTAATGCATTAGAAACTTCACTACTTGCGGATAATAGAGATTTTTTGAAATCCAATAAGGCTGTTTCCTGAGCGATTTCACTTACTTCTTTTTGAGTTTTTAATCTTCTTTGTTGAAAGATAGGTTGTGTTAAACCTCCTGCAATATTGGCAAAGAAAGAACTCGCCGAGAAGAAATCCTCAATTTCTAATGATTGTAAACCACCTCCTAAAGTTAAATTTAAAGAAGGATACATACTCAATCTAGCTACCTGTGTTTGTTCAAACGCTGAAATCAAAGCGTATTCTGCCGCCATGACATCTGGACGATTTCTTAGTAAATCTACCGCAAATCCTGTCTTTAACTCGGTTGGAATAAATTGACTTTCTATATTCGTTCTCTTGATAGCTTGTGGTGTTTCCCCCATTAAATAAGACAACTGATTTTCAACAATTTTAATTGAATTTTCAATTTCAACTAATCTTGCTTGATAATTTAACGCCAATGCATCCGTTTGTTGAACAGCGACTTCTGTTACTTGTCCAGCTTCTTTTAAAGCTTTTGTTGTTTCTAAACTTTCTAATTGCAATCTGATGCTTTCAGAAGTAGTTTTGTGCTGTTCATCTAATGCCAATAATTGGAAATATAAAGAAGCAATTCCACTAACAATTCTTGATTTAACCGCCTGATGACCAGCTACAGATTGTAAGTACATAGCATATTGCGCTTTTTCTGCACTCTTTAATTTACCCCAAATATCTGCTTCCCAACTAGAATTAATCCCAAGACCATATTGCGTAGACCATTTTCTCTCGTCTAGCATCATGCCTTGCTGAGAGTTTAAAGATGGTGTTCCCCAACTTACATTAGGACCTCCGCTTAACGTTGGTAAATAAGCAGCTTTAGACTGTCTTACATAAGCTTCGGAAGTAGCAATATTTTGTAAAGCTATTCTAATGTCAAGGTTGTTTTCCAAACCTTGACTTATGTATTTCTGCAATAAACTGTCTTTAAAAATCTCGGTATAGCTGAAATCTGCTATCGAAACGCTATCCTGAGGAAGACGATCTGTTCTATAATAAGCTTCTTTTTCTATATCCTCTGCTCTTTTATACTCTTGCACAGAAAGACAAGACTGTAAGAATAGAGCAGCAAACGCAATGAAACTATATTTTATCCAATTATTGTTCATTCTCTTGTTTTTTCATTTGTTCTTCATATAAATCGAACTTAATAGGAACGATTCTCTCTTGTATTTTCTGGAAAATCACGAATAATACCGGAATTACAATAACCCCGAATATAGTTCCGATTAACAATCCAGAAGCCGCACCCGTTCCAATAGAACGGTTACCTACAGCACCTGTACCCGATGCGAACACCAATGGTAACATACCAAAGATAAACGCGAAAGAGGTCATTAAAATAGGTCTTAAACGAGCTTTCGCAGCATCAATAGCGGCCATAGATATACTCTTACCCATTCTACGTCTTTGCAGCGCGAACTCTACAATCAAAATCGCGTTCTTGGCCAATAATCCTATTAACATAATTAATGCAATTTGGAAATAAATATTGTTCTCTAATCCAAATGCCCACTGTCCTAAATAAGCTCCCATCACACCAAATGGCAATGATAAAATCACACTAAATGGAACAATATAACTTTCATATTGTGCTGATAACAAGAAGTAAACAAAAATCAAACTCAATACGAAAATGATAGATGCTTGAGATCCTGAACTCACCTCTTCACGTGTTAAACCTGAGTACATAATGTCGAATTGATTTGGCAAGACTTGACTAGCCACTTCGTTCACGACATTAATCGCGTCACCCGTTGAATATCCAGGGTTGGTTGCCCCGTTGAATCCAGCTGATTGGAATAAGTTAAACCTGTTTACCGTTTGTGGACCATATACACGTTTCATTTCGACGAATTGAGAAATAGGTGTCATTTCACCTGTGTTGGTTCTAACATATAGGTTGTTGATACTTCCAATATCATTACGATCGTCTGGATTCGCCTGAATCATCACACGATATTGTTTACCATATTTACTAAAGTTAGCCGAGTATAAACCTCCGATATAACCTTGCATTGCACTCAAAATACTGTTTACTGATACACCTGCTTCCATAGCTCTTGGAACGTTAATATCCATCTCGTACTGAGGGAAATTAATGTTAAACGAAGTTTGAGCATACTGCATTTCTGGACGTTGACTCAAGGCATAACTAAAGTTTTTAGCTACCTCATCTAGGTTTTCTAAGTCACCACCTGATTTGTCAATTAAAGAGAATTCAACCCCTGAACTCGCACCAAATCCTTGAATACTAGGAGGCGTAAAGAAAATCATATTCGCATCGGCTACCGTAGCACCCACACCAAACAATCTTCCTACAATTGCGTTAATTTGAGTTTCATCTGTATTTCTTTCATCGAATGGATCTAACTTAACGAAACCGAATCCGTAGTTACCACCCGAACCATTCATAATACTAAATCCTGAAATCGCGGTAACACTGTGTACACCTGGTAATTGATTTGCTTTTTCGGTAAACTCTTTCATCGCGATTTCTGTACGCTCACGCGTTGCACTCGATGGTAAGTCTACGTTGAACATCACAATACCTCTATCTTCATTAGGTACGAAACCTGTTTGCATATTAGCATTAGCAAAGTAAATAGTAACACCCGCTAGGATTAACATTAAAATAGTTACCCATCTATGACGAATAAAGAAAGTAAAGGTTTTAGCATATCTTCTGGTTCCTGCGTTAAAAGCAATATTGAACTTATGGAAGAATTTCTGTAACCAGTTTTTCTCTTCGTATTCCTTGCTGTATTGAGTTGGTTTTAAGAATACCGCACACAAAGCTGGACTTAAAGTTAATGCGTTAACAGCTGAAATCGCAATCGCGATCATTAGGGTAATACCAAACTGTTCGTAGAAAACTCCCGTTGGCCCTGTAATAAAGGTCACCGGAACGAATACCGCTGCCATTACAATCGTAATCGTAATAATCGCACCTGTAATCTCGTGCATCGCTTCTATGGTCGCATTTTTAGCATTATGCGTGGTATGCTCAAGTTTAGCGTGCACGGCTTCCACCACAACAATCGCGTCATCGACCACAATACCAATGGCGAGAATCAATGCGAATAATGTCAATAAGTTGATGGTATAACCAAATAAATTCAAGAAGAAGAATGTACCAATAATCGAAACCGGTACTGCAATCGCAGGAATTAAGGTAGATTTAAAGTCTTGTAAGAAGATATAAACCACCAAGAACACCAACACGAATGCTTCTAATAAAGTCGTGATTACTTTTTGAATCGATGCCTCAAGGAATTCGTTGGTATCATAGTTAATTTGATAGTTGATTCCTTCTGGCAAGTTAGGTGAAACCGAAGTTTCTAAGTAAGATTTAATATTTTCAATAATCTCTTGCGCGTTCGAACCTGGCGTCTGGCTAATACCCATACTCACCGCAGGGTTGCCATTAAAGGCAGAACCCGCTGTATAAGCGAGCGACCCTAATTCGATATTAGCAACGTCTTTTAATCTTAAAAACTGACCATTACCAATCGACTTAATTACAATGTTTTTGTATTGTTCTACCTCATCAAACTTTCCTGAATAACGAATTACGTACTCAAAAGATTGATTACTATTTTCTCCCACAGAACCAGCTGCTGCCTCCAAACTCTGGCTATTAATCGCCGCTGAAACATCCGAAGGAACGATTCCATAAGCTGCCATTTTTTCTGGGTTCAACCATACTCTCATAGAGTAAGTTTTAGAACCATAAACCTGTGCCTCACCTACACCATTAATCCTTTTCAACTCTGGAACAACATTAATATCTAAGTAGTTTTGAAGATAACTAGCATCGAAATCGTCATTCTCTGAATAGAAAGTCATAAACATCAGTGAACTCGACTGTTGTTTTTGTGTAGTAATACCACTCTGAGTAACCTCACTTGGTAGAATCGCGTTAGCCCTTGCCACACGGTTTTGAACGTTTACCGCCGCTAAATCTGGGTCAATATCTTGTTCGAAATAAACTGTAATAGATGCCGAACCGTTGTTACTTGCAGTAGAAGAAATATAAGTCATCCCCTCAACCCCGTTCACTTGCTCCTCAATCGGAATAATTACCGAACGAAGCACCGTTTCAGCGTTTGCACCTGGATAGTTGGCTCTAATCTGAACCGTTGGTGGTGCAATATCTGGATAGGTTGTAACCGGTAATGTCATGATTCCCAATACCCCCAAAAGGACGATAATAATGGAAATAACTGTAGACAATACAGGTCTTTCTATAAATGTTTTAATCATAATTTTCTTTTTTAAAGCTTATTAATTCTATAATTAATTTGCTTTTGGAACAATACTGTCAAACTTAACTGGTTGAGGTACAATGGCAGCACCATTTCTTAGGATTCCAACTCCTTGAGCTACAATCTTATCTCCTTTTTTAAGTCCACCAGAAATTAAAGCCATGTTTTCTAATCTAGCCGCGATGTCTACTTTGGTAGATACAACTGTATCATTTACAACCTTATAAACATATACAATACCTTGCTGCTCGAATGTAGATTGTTCTGGAACTACCATAGCATTTTTGTATTGTTGAGGAATACGGATTGTACCACTGTTTCCATTGCTCAACATTTTGTTTTCATTATCAAATGAAGCTCTAAACTGTACCGTACCCGAGTTAGGATCGATTTGACCTGTTACTGCCTCAATGCGACCCGTCTTTTCGTATTTCATACCATTAGCCAAAATTAAATCTACATCTGGTGTATTTTTTAATTTATCATCAGCTGTTTTACCTTCTGTTTGATTCAAGAAGTCAAGATATTGACTCTCGTTCATGGCGAAATAAGCATAAACTTGATTCGTCTGAGAAACCGTGGTAATAGGCATTGCACTTGTAGGCCCCACTAAACTTCCTTCCCTTTGGTTGATTTTTCCTACTGTACCAGAAATAGGAGATCTAATCACAGAATATCCAATGTTTGCTTGAACTTCTTGATATGCTGCACTCGACTGACTGTGTCCAGCTTGTGCTTGAGCCAATTGACTTTGAGCACTCATTAAGTTTGCATTAGCCGTTTCTAATTGAACAGAAGAAATAATATTTCTTTCTACTAGAGGTTTTAATCTATTTACCTCAACTTTTGCCGCATTTACTCTTGCTTTTGCTGCCTCTATAGTTGCTTGAGAAGCTTGAATACCTGCTTTAGCAGCCGTTGCAGATTGGTTTAATGTATTGGTTTCTAAACGAAATAATACTTGACCTTTACGAACAACTTGCCCTTCGTCTACCAATACTTGAGTAATATACCCCTGAATTTTTGCGCGAACCTCGTTATTGTTCACACCTTGTATTTGTGTTGGGAATTCCTGGTATCCCACAACATCTCTTTCTATTACCTCTAGCACAGGATATGGTTTAGCTTGTTGTTGCATACCACCTGGTTGTTCCTTCTTACAACTTAAGAAGAACAGAGTCATAGCACATAAAAAGAATGCATTTCTCATATATTCAATTATTTATTTTTGATTTGATTAATTTTTTCTAATGTTTCTTCAAACAATTTTATAGTTTTCTTTTGTAACTCTAAATGAAGATCAATTTTCTCAGAATTAATATCTTCAAAATTTAAAGCTTTGCGACGTTTTTCTGCAAACCTCTCTAAAATACTATAATTACGCTTCAACTTTGAGATGCTATCTTGAAATTGAATCTTAAAAATAGATTTGTTAACTCGATAATAACGCTTGCGCTCACCGAGTTTACTGATAACTTCTACGTAATTACTTTGCTGTAAAACGTTCAGTGCATTTGAAACCGAACTCTTACTAGCACAGGATGCCTCCAAAATTTGCTCAAACGTAATTCCCTTTTGCTCAAAATCAAACATGAGATAAGTGAATATGTTTGCCGTCAAAGGAGGAAAGTGATAAAGCTCCATATAATGGGAGCTCATATCCTGAAACAACGATTCATCTAATTTCTTAATATCCATAATCGGGTGCAAATATAAGACACTT
>CAZKJO010000070.1:0-5601 GCA_964553105.1 uncultured Weeksellaceae bacterium
CTTGATTAAAATTAAACATGCTTTTCATAAAAAAGTCGATTAGGAATAAGAATTGCAGCGACATTATTAACTAATTAGCTTATCATGACCAAAACACTTATACTTATATTATATATTCTTGGCCTAGGAATGATTCTATTAGGCTTTATGACCGCTGATAAAATTCTACTTCCACCGATTGTAACTGGATTAGGATTTTTTGTCATTGGATATACTCAATGGCGCATTATAGAAGGAAAAGAATAATATTTATTCAAAAGAAGAAATATGCAGACTTAGCGCCTGCATATTTCTTTTTATAATTTTAACAAACGTCTGGTTTATTAGAGATGATGACTAATAATTTATTCTGCTAATTTATTTTTATTAGCTAATTGACCACAAGCAGCATCAATATCTTTACCTCTACTTCTTCTCACATTAACCACTATTCCTGCATTTTCTAATGCGGCAATATATTTATTAGTTGCGGATTCATGCGCCTGCTGATATATTCCGTCGTCTATGGAATTGTATTCAATTAAATTAACTTTAACAGGAACTTGCATACAGAACTTTACCAAAGCATCTATATCTTCTTTTCTATCATTGATTCCTTTCCAAATGATATATTCCAAGGTAATTCTACTTCTAGTTTTATCATACCAATATTTCAAACTATCTAATAAATCACTCAATGGAAATTTATTACTGAAAGGCATGATTTGATTTCTTTTTTCCTCTATTGCAGAGTGTAAAGAAAGAGCCAAGCCGATTCTTAATTCTTCGTCAGCTAGTTTTTCAATCATTTTGGGCAATCCAGAAGTTGAAACTGTAATTCTTTTAGGCGACATCCCCAGACCATGTGGATGTGGAGTTGTAATTTTTCGGATTGCATCTACCACATTCTTAAAGTTCAATAAAGGCTCGCCCATTCCCATAAAAACAATATTGCTCAATGGATGACCGAAATCCTCACGACTTTGCTGGTCGATTAAGGCTACTTGATCTACAATTTCTGCCGCAGTTAGGTTTCGCATTCTTTTTAACCTAGCTGTTGCACAGAAGGTACAATCCAAGCTACATCCTACTTGGGAAGAAACACATGCAGTGGTTCTAGATTCAGTTGGGATTAAAACAGACTCCACCACATTACCATCAAAGAGTTTAACGGCGTTTTTAATAGTTCCGTCCATACTCTTTTGATACTCTTCAATCGCGATTGGCTGAATCACGAAATGTTCAGACAATTTCTCTCGAAGTTCTTTAGACAAACTTGTCATTTCATCGAAGGAATGTGCGTTTTTTGTCCAAAGCCACTCATAAATCTGCTTAGCTCGAAACTCTTTCTCATCTATGCTGGGCATAAATTCGATAAGTTGTTGCAAAGTCTGGGATCGTATGTCTTTAGGTGTTTTAATCTTTATTATTTTTTAAAATTAAAAAAAAGCAATCTGTGATACTTCAACAGATTGCTTTGTGATCTTTATTCAATTTGTCTCGCAATATTACAATCTGATTAAATAATCAACATTGCATCACCATAGGAGAAGAATTTATATTCTTCCTTAACAGCCTCTTTATAAGCTTTTTTCACTAATTCGTGGCCTGCGAATGCTGATATCATCATCATCAAGGTTGATCTTGGTGTATGGAAGTTCGTAATCATAGCATTTGCAATGCTAAAGTCATAAGGTGGGTGGATATATTTGTTAGTCCATCCGTCATATGCATTTAAATATCCATTGGCCGAAACCGCTGTTTCAATGGCGCGCATAGAAGTTGTACCTACAGCACAAATTCTCTTCTTGTCATCGATAGCGCGATTCACGCGATCTGCAGTTGACTGCGGAACACTCGCACGTTCAGATTCCATTTTATGTTTGGTTAAGTCTTCTACTTCCACTGGAGCAAAAGTTCCCAAACCAACATGCAAAGTAATCTCTGCAAAGTCAACACCTTTAATTTCTAAACGTTTCATAAGATGTTTAGAAAAGTGTAATCCAGCGGTAGGTGCAGCCACGGCTCCTTCTTCTTTTGCGTAAATAGTTTGATATCTTTCGGCATCGCTTTCCTCTACTTCTCTTTTAATATACTTAGGCAAAGGTGTAGTTCCTAAAGCTGTTAACTTAGTGCGGAATTCCTCGTATGGCCCGTCATATAGAAAACGTAAAGTTCTACCACGAGATGTCGTATTATCTACTACCTCAGCTACCAAATCATCATCGTCACCGAAAAATAATTTATTACCAATTCTAATTTTTCTAGCTGGATCTACTAGAACATCCCAAAGGCGTGTTTCTGGATCTAATTCTCTTAACAAGAAAACCTCGATTTTAGCTCCGGTTTTTTCTTTATTTCCGAAAAGCCTTGCTGGAAAAACCTTCGTATTATTCATGATCAACACATCATCTTCATCGAAATAATCGATAAGATCTTTGAAAGTTTTGTGTTCAATTGTTCCAGCTTTTCGATCCAATACCATTAAACGAGCTTCGTCGCGATAATCCGCAGGACGTTCAGCCAAAAGTTTTTCAGGTAACTTAAAATCGAAATCAGATGTTTTCATTTTCATATGCAGCTTCTTTTAAAGGCTTGCAAATATACGACTTGCAAACAGGCTTTGTCAAGTTTTTTGGGGTAAAATTTTGAAACTGTGGTATTTTAGGTCAACTTAAGGGCTATTTTGTTGGTGATTTTAATAAATTTAGCTGAAATTTAAAGGAATCAAGCCTTTTTATATTCTTTATCTCCACCCACAAGATTTTCGGGTTTAAGAAAATTCAACTGGAATATTGATTCTTTATAAACTCTAATATTTAGATAATTAAAATATTGAGCGTATTTAATAAGGTTTAAGAGCGAAGAATTATATGATTTATATGAACTAGACAAAGGTTCGGAGCGCGGCGCGGATTGGCAGCAGTAGCGCGCAAAGGGCGAGCTAGCAACAAAAAACGAAGTAAAAAAGCGACCTTAGAAGCTCTTTTTACAAGATTTTTTGTCTAGCTGGCACTGCGTACTACTGCAGAAAGCCGCAAATGCCGCCCTAGTAATTCTATCTAAAATTCTGTTTATATTTGCAGCCAATGAAATTCGAAATTCAAACCACAGATACGGCTTCCTCGGCAAGAGCAGGCACTTTTACAACGGCGCATGGCGAGGTACAAACGCCTATTTTTATGCCCGTAGGCACGGTAGCTAGCGTGAAAGCAGTGCACCAACATGAGCTAAAGGAGGATATTAAAGCGCAAATAATTTTGGGGAATACCTATCATTTATATCTGCGTCCGGGAACGGAAATTTTAGAAAAGGCTGGTGGACTGCATAAGTTTATGAATTGGGACCGACCGATTCTGACGGATAGTGGTGGTTTCCAGGTTTATTCTTTGTCAGATATTCGTAAGGTTTCGGAAGAAGGAGTGCGTTTTCAATCGCATATTGATGGTTCTTATCATATGTTTTCGCCGGAATATTCTATGGAAATTCAGCGAAAAATAGGGGCTGATATCATTATGGCTTTTGACGAATTGACCGGAATTCCAGCGACTTATAGAGAAGCAAAAAGGGCGATGCACGTGACACACAGATGGCTAGAGCGTTGTAGAACTTGGTTGAATGAGAATCCGCCTTTGTATGGTTATGATCAGACTTTGTTTCCGATTGTACAAGGGAATTCTTTTGAAGATTTGAGAGTAGAATCGGCGAAATATGTTGCGGATTTTGGCGCAGAAGGGAATGCTATTGGTGGATTGAGTGTTGGAGAGCCAGAGGATGTGATGTACAATATTGCTGGATTGGTTTGTGAGATTTTGCCAAAAGATAAACCGAGATATTTGATGGGTGTTGGTACACCGTGGAATATTTTAGAGAATATTGCTTTGGGTGTTGATATGTTTGATTGTGTAATGCCAACAAGAAATGCTCGTAACGGGATGTTGTTTACTTGGAATGGCGTTATGAACATGAAAAACGCAAAGTGGAAGGATGATTTTTCGCCGTTAGATGAGGCGGGAACTTCTTATGTGGATTCGGCTTACTCAAAGGCATATGTGCGACATTTATTTGTAGCTAAAGAATATTTAGGAAAACAAATTGCGTCTATTCACAATTTGGCGTTTTATTTGGACTTAGTGCGCGTAGCCAGAGAGCATATTATAGCTGGAGATTTCAATCAATGGAAAGAACAAACGGTTCCTAAATTAAAGCAACGACTTTGATAAAATTACTCGATCGGTATATTATGAAGAATTTCATAGGCACATTTGTGTTTATGACTACGCTATTGGCCTTGATTGTTTTGGTGATTGACCTGAGCCAGAAGGTAGGAAAAATTCAGGATAATGGCTCTACGATAGGGGCTGCCTTGATTGATTATTATCCGTTTTTTGTTCTTTGGATTGTAAATACTTTCTTACCGATTGGTGTTTTTATTGCGGCTATTTACTTCACTTCTAGGTTGACCAACAATACCGAGGTGGTAGCTATGACTTCGGGGGGAATGAGTTATTTTAGGCTTACTCGCCCCTATTTGATCGTTGCTTTTGGAATTGGTGCTTTATCATTTGCGGT
The DNA here is from genome assembly GCA_964553105.1 of uncultured Weeksellaceae bacterium. Classification (GTDB taxonomy): domain Bacteria; phylum Bacteroidota; class Bacteroidia; order Flavobacteriales; family Weeksellaceae; genus Profundicola. Next base: position 4,552 of record CAZKJO010000070.1, read on the forward strand.
GAATCACTTTTTATTGCCCAAGGCTAATGTTTATAAAAACGAGTATTACTATACTTATCTTCAACCTACGTCTAAGGAACAAGATTATTATAAAGGACGGCCAATTTCGGCGCAGATTTCCCCTGATGAGTATATTTTCTTGCATAACTATAATCGTAGAACTTTAAACGGAAGTGGATTTATTTATCAGAAGTTTGACGGAAATGAATTGGTTTATTCCCTGCGTGCGAATGATTTAATTTGGAATCAAAAAGATTCTATTTATGCTTTGAATCACTTTTATGAACGTCATGTACAAGCCGATGGAACAGACTCCTTGACTAGTGGAAATAGAACCGAAAGAAAATTTAGCGTTACTCCGGATGAGCTTTTGCCAGAAGGTTATGTAGCAGAAACGATGAACTCGATTGAACTAAGGAAATTCATTGATCGAGAGAAATTTAAAGGTTCGGCGAGCATTAGCGTTTACTTAAATGAGCTTTATCAACGAAGTAGTTTGCCTTTTTCATCGATTATTCTAAGCCTATTAGCACTTTCCTTGTCCTCTCAGAAACGAAGAGGTGGAATTGGGCTCAACTTAGCAATTGGAATTACCATGGCGTTTATTTACATTTTCGGGAATGAGGCTAGCAAGGTTTTATCTAATGTGGGTAATCTTACTCCCCTTTTAGCTGTGTGGCTGTCTAATATTGTATTTGGATTTATCACGATTATTCTATATTTCAGAAGAGCGTTCCAGTAAAATTTACAGAATTTAATTTTCTTAGTTGAATTTAATAGGGGCTCTTGGTTCGCCTTTACGCCGTTCAATCCATTTATTTGAACTAAACATAGAAAATTATTAAAAAACTTTCATCACTAATGATCGTCAAAATAGATAGTTACTACATAGGACGAAAAATAATTTAAAAATAATTTGAATTTTATTTTGAGATTTGAAAATTGAATGTATATTTGCAATCGAATTACAAAAGGGATCATAGCTCAGTTGGTTCAGAGCATCTGCCTTACAAGCAGAGGGTCGGGGGTTCGAATCCCTCTGATCCCACA
>CAZKJO010000071.1:0-2333 GCA_964553105.1 uncultured Weeksellaceae bacterium
TAAGGTACTTTGTTTTGCAAAGTACTGGCTATTGTTTGTATGTTTGCATTAGATAGTTCTATATAGCTATTGAAATAAGTTTAAATAACCATTAAAAATTCAATTCATGAATGCAGAAAAAGCTAAAATACAGATGAGAAAAGGCATCTTAGAGCTTTGCATTTTGAGTATCATCAAACGTGGAGATTTGTACGCATCTGATATAATAGAGGAGCTAAAATCTGCAGAGATGATTGTAGTAGAAGGGACATTGTATCCTTTGCTCACCCGACTAAAAAATGCCAATTTACTCAATTACAGATGGGAAGAATCCACCTCGGGACCGCCTAGAAAGTACTATTCTCTGACCGAAGAAGGTCAAGATTTTTTAAATGATTTAAAACGCACTTGGAATCAACTACAAAACACCGTTAACCAAATAACTCAAGAAAATGGATAAGACATATAACATAAGTTTAGGAGGCTTTGCTTTTATGATAGATGAAGTAGCCTATAATTCGCTCAAAAGATATTTAAGTGACATTAAAGTCTCTTTGCGTAATTCACCAGGAGTAGACGAAATCATTTATGATGTAGAATATAGAATGGCCGAATTATTAAGACAAAAAATGATGGGACGTGAAGTTGTGAATCCATCTGATGTAGCTTTTTTGGTTGAAACCATGGGGCAGCCTGAAGACTTTTATAATGAAGAATTTTTAGATGATGAGCCAAGTGCAGGTTCTGGTGGGAGAACTTATACCAAATCAGGAATTGGTGTCAAAAAATTGTTTCGTGATCCCGATGATAAAATGCTAGGCGGTGTTTGCTCTGGTATTGCACACTATATTGGTGTAGATGCTGTTTGGGTAAGATTATTTTTGGTGTTAATGCCATTCTTAGATTTTATTTTTCTTGGAATTTCAACTGGAATGTTAATTTTCACCTACATTATATTATGGTTGATTATTCCTTTGGCCAAAACTACATCTGATAAGTTACAAATGCGTGGAGAACCTGTTAATGTAGATTCGATAAAAGATTTTTTTGGAAACAGCCCGGAAAACATTCGTGAGAATGTAAAAGACTTTGGAAATGACGCTCGCCGGGTGGCACAAAACTCTGGAAGTGTAATTGGTGATGTACTGAAGCTTCTTGTAAAGATTATGGCTGCTATTTTTATTTTCTTTTTATTGATGACAGCACTTATTTTATTAATTGCATGTATGGTTGCCATATTTGGTATTGGTATAGCAGGCATTAGCTTAAATTCCTATTTAGCTTATTTATTTGAAGGAAGCTGGGAGCAAATCGTAGCCTATGTTAGCCTAGCTATGGTGATGATAATTCCTGCCGTAATTCTAATTCTAATCGCTGTAAGATTAATTTCTTCACGCTATAAAGTTCCAAAATTTATAGCCTACACATTACCTATTTTGTGGGTATTGGGTGTTTTGGGTATTATGGCAGTCAGTGTATTTACGTTAAGAGATTTCCAGCGCACGAGTTCTATCACAGAAACGGTAAATATTCCAACCAATGCCAATACAATTATTGTCCAGCGGGAAGATGATTATGACGATTTCGATTTTGACGATATATTTCAAATTAAAGAAGGGGAATTTGCGGTGCCAGTGGATGATGATTTAACCTTGAAAAAGTCGACTACAGGTCATCCTTATATAGAATTAAAAATTACTGGAAAAGGAAGAACCGAAGCCAAAGCAGCTAATAATCTAAAGGGAGTAAGTTATAATTACGCGGTAGAAGACAGTTTAATTAGATTAGATAACTTTTTATTTCTAAAAGAAGGACAGCGTTGGAGAAAGCAAGATGTGAAAACCACTTTATACTTACCAGAAGGCAAGAACATAATCTTTAGAAATATTGATGATGTTGAGAGCTATGAGAATGGAAGTTTTACATGGTATGATGTAGATTCAGAAAATATTTATACCTTTGAGAATAACTTATTGAAGTGTGTAAATTGTTTAAATAAAACAGATTTGGAACCGTCCAATTACTTGAATTCCTCTAATGGAATTAAAACGGCTGAAGATTCAATAATTATAAAAACAAATAAAAATGATACAAATAATCCTATTATTTCTAGCGAAGCTGATTCAATTGCTGATTGATATCATCGTTTAAATAAAAACTAGCACATAAAAAGAACTGCTTATTCTCTTGGAGGATAAGCAGTTTTGTTTTTTTAATGTTAGCTATTAAATTGCTTAGATATTCATATCATGTCTCAGTAAGCAAAAGAATCTTAAATCGATTATATTTGCTTAATCGTCAAATTGAACAATTAAAATAAATATAATGGGAAAAATAAACTGGAAGGAAGTCGA
>CAZKJO010000071.1:2433-5573 GCA_964553105.1 uncultured Weeksellaceae bacterium
CAAATTGAACAATTAAAATAAATATAATGGGAAAAATAAACTGGAAGGAAGTCGAGGGTTTCGACTTTACAGATATTACGTATAAAAAATGTGATGGAGTAGCACGCATTGCCTTTAATCGTCCGGAGGTTAGAAACGCTTTCCGTCCAAAGACAACTGCTGAGTTATTGAGAGCATTTCATGATGCCCAAGAAGATACATCTGTTGGAGTGGTTTTATTAAGTTCAGAAGGACCATCGCCAAAAGATGGAGGTTGGGCTTTTTGTAGTGGAGGAGATCAAGCCGCTCGAGGTAAAGAAGGATATGTTGGTGAAGATGGTTATCATAGACTTAATATCTTAGAGGTTCAGCGTTTGATTCGATTTATGCCAAAGGCAGTTATTTGTGTTGTTAATGGATGGGCTGTAGGTGGAGGTCATAGTTTACACGTAGTTTGTGATATGACTTTAGCCAGTAAAGAACACGCAATTTTTAAGCAAACAGATGCCGATGTAACAAGCTTTGATGGTGGCTATGGATCAGCTTATTTAGCGAAAATGGTGGGTCAGAAAAGGGCAAGAGAGATTTTCTTTTTAGGTAGAAATTATTCTGCTCAAGAGGCTTACGAAATGGGTATGGTAAACGCTGTCGTTCCTCATGATGAATTAGAAGAAACTGCTTTTGAATGGGCTCAAGAAGTCTTAGCTAAATCACCAATTTCAATTAAGATGTTGAAGTTTGCTATGAACCTAACAGACGACGGTATGGTAGGACAACAGGTTTTTGCTGGCGAAGCTACAAGATTAGCTTACATGACAGATGAAGCGGTGGAAGGAAGAAACGCATTTTTAGAAAAACGTAAGCCTAATTTTGAGAAAAAATGGATTCCTTAGACCTTAAAATTTGAATCTATGAATTAAATAACTGTTTTGCTGAATGTTAATAAGTTGTGATGAGTTAAAGAATTTTTATTTTAATCAGCTGTATATCATTTAATTAAATCTTATTAACAATTGTTTGCAAGTGGTGTTGATAAGTAGTTTAAATCTTTGAGCAACAATTATTTGTGAGAATCAAATTCTTGAACTATATTTGTTATACAATCAATTCAATATATGACTTGATTGCAGAGGAGTTCTTAGACATACATTTTGTTAAAACAAAATACCAAATAATTTTCGAGCATATGATTTTTTAAATCTTGCGCTCAGTAATTCAAATGAGTGGAGTTAGAAAACTAACAGATTTTAATTTCGAGTTGAATTTATTTATTGTCATCAATTAACTTTGATAGAAATAAAACAAAACAAATTCAACAATCTCGCACTAGGTTTGTAGTATAAAAAGAAAATTGAATTTTATTTAAACATCTTAATTATATTATTAAATCAAGTTTGTAATTAATGTAAGAAGCGATATTCTCAGAAGAAAATTATTAATCTTTGACTAAGTAACGAATCTATAATGAAAGCCTCATAACTGCGTACCATGTACAACGTTAGGAGGCTTTCTCATTTAATTTAAATTCTATATAAATCTTTATTTTATAGAGCTTAATACGTGCAAAGTTTCGTGAAAATTTGTTAATTTGCAGTCTTAAATTTTAATTCATGGATTTTAAATTAACAGAAGAACAGCAAATGATTAAGCAAGCAGCACGTGATTTTGCACAAACTGACTGCTTACCAGGCGTTATAGAAAGAGACGACCAACAAAAATTCCCTCACGAACAAATTAAAAAAATGGGTGAATTAGGATTCATGGGAATGATGGTGAGTCCAGAATACGGTGGGAGTGGTATGGATACCTTATCTTATGTATTAGCAATGGAGGAAATCTCTAAAGTTGACGCTTCGTGTTCAGTTGCTATGTCCGTAAACAATTCACTTGTTTGTTGGGGTCTTGATAAATTCGGAACCGAAGAGCAAAAGCAAAAATATTTAAAACCATTAGCTTCAGGTGAAAAAATTGGAGCTTTCTGTTTATCTGAGCCAGAGGCTGGTTCTGATGCTACTTCTCAGCGAACTACAGCAGAGGATAAAGGTGATTATTATTTATTAAACGGAACTAAAAACTGGATTACTAATGGTAATTCGGCTTCTATCTATTTGGTAATTGCACAAACAGATCCAGAAAAAGGTCATAGAGGAATCAATGCTTTAATCGTTGAAAAAGGCATGGATGGATTCGTTGTGGGTAAAAAAGAAGATAAATTAGGAATTAGAGGATCCGATACCCATTCCTTGATGTTTACGGACGTTAAAGTTCCTAAAGAGAATAGAATCGGTGAGGATGGATTTGGTTTCAAATTCGCTATGAAAACATTATCTGGTGGACGAATAGGTATAGCTGCACAAGCTTTAGGAATTGCTGCAGGAGCATATGAATTAGCTTTAAAATATGCACAAGAAAGAAAAGCATTTGGAAAAGAAATCATACGTCACCAAGCAATCGCATTTAAATTAGCTGATATGCACACCGAAATTGAAGCGGCTAGAATGTTAGTTTATAAAGCCGCAATGGATAAGGACAATGGTGAAAGTTTTGATTTATCAAGCGCGATGGCTAAATTAAAAGCATCACAAGTAGCTATGGATGTAACGGTTGAGGCGGTGCAAATTCATGGGGGTTATGGTTATGTAAAAGAGTATCATGTTGAAAGATTGATGCGTGATGCAAAGATTACTCAGATTTACGAAGGAACTTCAGAAATTCAAAAAATTGTAATTTCAAGAGCAATCGCTGATTAATTACAACTTCATATAAAACTAAAAAGACACTTAGGAATAGGTGTCTTTTTTTGTTAATTTTTAAATTAGTTTTGAAAAATGCTGGTTAAAAGATATTGATTTCTAAAAATTCATTATCTTCTATGCTTGCTCTTAAAACATCACCTACATTTACTTTTCCAACCCCTTTGGGTGTTCCTGTAAATATTAAATCTCCCTCTTCTAAAGTAAAGTATTGAGAAGCATGCGCGATGATTTGATGAAAATTAAACAACATAAAACTTGAATTTCCATCTTGTTTTAATTCATTATTCTGATAGAGCTCAAAATGGATGTCACTTTTGTTTTCAAGATTTTCAAACGAAATAAATTCTGATACAACAGCAGAGCCATCAAAGGCTTTGGCTTTTTCCCACGGAAGCCCTTTAGCTT
>CAZKJO010000072.1:0-1333 GCA_964553105.1 uncultured Weeksellaceae bacterium
TAAAGACAAGGCATAGTAATCCGCATCATCAAGGCTAATTTTTCCGATGCTTGAAGAAATAAAGTAATTGTTTTGAGATGTTAAAACTACCGAGCCTAAACCAACCAGCTGAGATTTGTTTGTTGGGTCAATTTGAAGAATGATTTCTTTTTCTGCTTCGATATTGGCTAATTGATTCCCTAACTGTTCACGCTCTATTTGAATCATCGCACGTCCTGTTTCGTGCTTATCGCCAGCCGAACTTTTGGTTTCAGAAGATAGACTCTCTTGAAGTTGCTTCAGCCCTTTCTCGCTGATAGCCATTCGTCTGTTGACATCGGCTAGGCAATAATTATATAATTCTTGTTTAAGGTTCATAGTTGAAATATCTAGCTAAAGATATAAACATATTCTTTTTAAAAATAACCTATTCCTTTGCTTTGGGTACTTCTCCGTTAATCCATTCTTGAATTTGCGTGTGTGCTCCTGGTAGCATCGCCAATTCTTTGGTTGACATATCTACTACGGCTAATGCTATTATTTGATAAGTAGACTTTTTAGATTTATCTTTAGTCTGTTTTGAAACATAACCCAATACTCTTAATTTATTACCTAGTTTTTCTATTTTACTATCTACTAATGAAGCTACCCACAAGGATTTATCATCACCTAATTGAATTTGATAAAAAGGTTTATTATTAAATTTACTCATCTTAGTCACAATACCTTCAAAAGCAATAATTTCTCCGTCTTTATCTTCTAAATCATCAACATCATTAGACCCAAAATTGACTGGGCATGATTGAACCGAATGATCGGCTGCATTATCTATGTTCAAAATCATTTCTTTTTCAATAAGTCGTCTAATCTTCTGACAATTAGTATTGAGCGTGGGGATTACATGTTTATTTATTTTTTGAAATATCCCATCTTTTAAAAGTAATTTTTGTTCTTCCGGCGTAACTAAACTGAATATTTGATTGTATTCTTTGTCATAACAACGATTAAATTCATTTCTGATTTCAGAGGTATGCTTCATATCATTTTTCAAACATTCACATATCGCATCAGATAATTTATTTGATATGCTTTCTACACTTTGGGTATAACCAAGCATACTGAACATTAAAAATATAAGGGTGAATTTAATTTTCATAAATGGATGATATAATAAAGCATAAATCTAAAGTTTTTCTATGGCTGTAAAAAATAAATAAAAATAATTTTTACCGAAATAATCCAAGCGTCTGCCTAGCCCCGATTGCAGTGGAAACCCCACAGTTTTATTGGGGCTAAAAACAACGAACGGATGCGAGCGACCAAAGGAAGCTCCGCAGACGGAGATTGTTTTTCC
>CAZKJO010000072.1:1433-3154 GCA_964553105.1 uncultured Weeksellaceae bacterium
ATTTCGAGATTTGTGGCGTATCTTCCAACTTTTAAATTACACATATTTATGTCAGACGATAAAAAGATAATTTTCTCAATGACCGGGATTACTAAGACGTATCAAAATGCTCAGACTCCGGTGCTTAAAAATATTTATTTAAGTTTTTTCTATGGTGCCAAAATCGGAATTTTAGGACTGAATGGTAGTGGAAAATCTACCTTGTTGAGAATTATTGCAGGAGAAGAGAAGAACTTTCAGGGTGATATCTCTTTTCAGCCGGGTTATTCGGTGGGTTACCTAGAGCAAGAGCCGAAATTAGATGAGTCTAAAACGGTGCTAGAGGTAGTGAAAGAAGGGGTTCAGGAGATTGTAGACGTGTTGGACGAGTACAACAAAATCAACGATATGTTTGGTTTGCCAGAGGTGTATGAGAATCCTGAAAAGATGGAGGAACTGATGAACAAGCAGGCGAAGTTACAGGATCAAATCGATGCGTCAAATGCCTGGGAATTGGACACAAAACTTGAGATTGCTATGGATGCGTTGCGTACGCCTGAGCCAGATAAACCGATCAGCGTTTTGTCGGGTGGTGAGCGCAGACGTGTTGCCTTGTGTCGTCTTTTGTTGAGAGAGCCGGATATCTTGTTATTGGACGAGCCTACCAACCACTTGGATGCCGAGAGCGTTCACTGGTTAGAGCATCATTTGTCGCAGTATAAAGGAACTGTGATTGCGGTTACCCACGATAGGTATTTCTTGGATAATGTGGCAGGTTGGATTTTGGAGTTGGATCGTGGCGAGGGTATTCCATGGAAAGGGAATTACTCTTCTTGGTTGGATCAGAAGTCTAAACGTTTGGCATTGGAGCAAAAAACTGCTAGTAAACGTCAGAAAACGCTTGAGCGAGAGTTGGAATGGGTTCGTATGGCGCCGAAAGGAAAGCAAGCGAAACAAAAAGCTCGTTTGGCGAATTATGATAAATTAGTGAATCAGGATCAGAAACAACTAGACGAAAAATTAGAGATTTATATTCCGAATGGTCCTCGTTTAGGAACAAATGTAATTGAAGCTAAAGATGTTTCTAAGGCTTTTGGTGATAAATTATTATATGACAACTTAAACTTTAAACTTCCGCAAGCGGGAATTGTAGGTATTATCGGTCCGAATGGTGCTGGTAAAACCACGATTTTCAAAATGATTATGGGAGAAGAAACGCCTGATAAAGGTACGTTTGAGGTTGGTGAAACAGCTAAGTTGGCCTATGTAGACCAAACGCATAGTAATATTGACCCCGATAAATCTATTTGGGAGAACTTTAGCGATGGTCAGGAATTGATAATGATGGGCGGAAGACAGGTTAATTCTCGCGCTTATTTGAGTCGATTTAATTTCAGTGGTAGTGAGCAGAATAAGAAAGTTTCTATGCTTTCGGGTGGTGAAAGAAACAGACTTCACTTGGCGATGACATTGAAAGAAGAAGGTAACGTATTACTTTTGGATGAACCTACGAACGACTTGGACATCAACACTTTAAGAGCCTTAGAGGAAGGTTTAGAAAACTTTGCGGGTTGTGCGGTGATTATTAGTCACGACCGTTGGTTCTTAGACAGAGTTTGTACGCACATTTTGGCTTTTGAAGGTAATTCTGAGGTGTACTATTTTGAGGGTAGCTTTAGTGATTACGAAGAGAATAAGAAGAAACGTTTGGGTGGAGATTTAATTCCTCAGCGTATTAAGTA
>CAZKJO010000072.1:3254-5497 GCA_964553105.1 uncultured Weeksellaceae bacterium
AGGTATCTTTCGCCGGTATCGTAGTTTAAACCTACGACAACTTTATCTCCAATTTCAGGTAGCTTTTGTGCAATGGCAGCCAAGGTAGCACCCGAAGAGATTCCTCCTAAAATACCTTCTTGTTTAGCTGCTTTTCTTGTAAAGTCAAATGCTTCTTCTTTACTGATTTGAATAGCACCATCTAATAAATCAGTTTTAAGATTTTCTGGGATAAATCCAGCTCCAATTCCTTGGATGGCATGCCCACCAGGCTCTCCTCCACTGATTACAGGTGAATCTGTTGGCTCAACAGCGAATACCTTAAGCTGCGGGAATTTTTCCTTTAAAAGTTTAGAAATAGCTGAAATATGTCCACCTGTTCCAACACCAGTAATTAAATAATCGATTCCATTCGGGAAATCTTCTAATAATTCTTGGGCTGTATTTTCTAAGTGAGCAGTGATATTGGATGGATTATCAAACTGAGAAGGCATCCAAGCTTTTGGATTTTCTGCTGTTAATTCTTTTGCTTTTTCTATGGCTGCTTTCATTCCACCTTCTTTAGGTGTTAAAACAAACTCAGCGCCATAAGATGCCATAAGTTTACGTCTTTCGATCGACATAGATTCTGGCATAACTAGTAGAAGTTTATAACCTTTAACAGCAGCAACCATAGAAAGTCCTACACCTGTGTTACCACTGGTTGGCTCTATAATCACGCTACCTTCAGTTAGTTTACCTGCTTTTTCGGCATCTTCTACCATTTGTAGAGCAATACGATCTTTAAGACTTCCGCCAGGATTGCTTTTTTCTAATTTGATATAAACATTGGAATTATCTCCAAATAGTTTTTGAATTTTTACCACGGGTGTTTTTCCGATGGTCTCTAGTATATTATTGTATATCATATCACAAAATTTATAGGTTGATTATCTGATTTAATTTTTTTGACTTGGGTTTCTGACTTGGTATAAACCAATGAATAAGGCTCTACAGATCTGGTTAAGAATACGTTACCTCCTATCACCGAATGATTTCCTACAATGGTGTCTCCGCCTAATATGGTTGCATTGGCATAGATTACTACACCATCCTCAATGGTAGGATGTCGCTTGGTGTCCTGCAAGGTTTTATCAACTTGCATGGCTCCTAAAGTCACTCCTTGGTAGATATTGACATGCTTACCAATCTTACAAGTCTCACCAATCACCACGCCTGTACCATGATCTATAAGCACAGGAACGCCAATTTCTGCTCCTGGGTGAATATCGATGCCGGTTTTGCTGTGCGCATATTCGGTTAACATTCTTGGAACATATTTAATTTTTAAAGCTGTATGGATTAAGTTTGCCACGCGATAAATACAAATGGCATAAAACCCTGGATAGGTATGAATCACCTCTCCCATGCAATCCGCCGCCGGATCATTATTATATAGTTCTTCGGCATCTTGACTCAAATCCTGATGCAACTGAGATAAATGAGAATAAAATAGGTCTGTCAATTTCTTGGCTTGCCCATCCTCTACTTTAGCTTCAATCAGCAAGTTTCTAAAATCTGCACGACTTTCTTTTAAACTTTGAATGATCTCACTCTCAGCGGGTTCTTTGAGCGGAAATAAAATATTTAATAACTCATCTACCCAAGAACTTAGATTTTCCCTTTTGGGCACATGTTCATATTCATCTTTGTAGTTGGAACGAATATTAGCTGCTATTTCTTGAAACATTTGGATTTATTGAGCCTTAGCTGTTACAAATTTAGTACCAAAATGTTAAAATTAGGTTCAACATTATTAGATACAATTTCTTGAAAGCACATCAATTATTTCAATATGTCTTGATTCTGACAAAAAGCATCTAACATAACTGATAGATAAGGATAACAATATGATTTAAAGACTTATAATCAGTGGAACTTTCGTTGGATATAAATGATTCGTTTGTAGACAAAAACCTAATGCTTCTTTCTTGAACTTAATGAAAATTTAATATAAAAATAATTCAAGCTACTCTTCTCAGCTTGTCAGCTAAAAAGTATTCTTACCTGGATTGGCCATGGAAGTTTAGAAAGACTCAAAAGTTAAATAGTCATCTCCTAACTATGAAATCAATTAACCTTTAAAATCATAGCTAGAGAATACTTCTGTGTTTAATATATTTTTAGGCTAAACTTTCTTCTTCTTTTTTCATAATCAGTGTACGATGTGGGAACGGAATTTCTATACCTTCTCTATCAAATCGTTTTTTAATACTTTCCAAAAG
>CAZKJO010000073.1:0-4628 GCA_964553105.1 uncultured Weeksellaceae bacterium
TTCCAAGTGAAATCATAATGTCTAAAATAGTAGATATAACATAAAGCAGGAACCACCAAAATTGCCATTAAGTGAACTCCCGTACTGAGCCCGACCAATAAGGCTATTAAAACTACCCACTTATTTTCTCGGTATTTACCGGCGTCGTTTTCCCATTTACAAGCTAACCAAAGCATGAGTGCCGTAAACATGGACGCCATAGCATACACCTCACCTTCTACCGCAGAGAACCAGAATGAATCTGAGAACATAAAAGCTGCTGAACCAACAACTCCTGTAAGAATTAAAGCCCATTTATTGCTTCCCTCGATCACATCATCATTAGAGGTCATCAAGATTCGGCGAGCAAAGTGTGTGAGTGTCCAGAAAAGGAATAGAATGGTAAGCGCACTACAAATGGCCGACAAGGCGTTGATTAAAATGGCATAAAGCGAACCATCGCCAAAAGCCAATCCAGACCATACCGCACCAATCAACTGAAAAGTAGCTGCTCCGGGCGCATGGGTTACCCCTAATTTAGCAGAGGAAACAATATACTCTCCTGCATCCCAAAAACTCAACTCTCTTTCCATTGTGAGTAGATAGACGCATGAGGCGATAGCAAACATCACCCAACCCACAATATTATTCAATTTCTTAAAACTCATACTAAAAATTTACCATGCGAAAATAAGGTTTTTTTTACTATTAAGTTTTGGGCATGGAACGAATCTATAAGTTTATGATTGTTTTAAGAATTAATAAGTTAACAAAAATGCTTTTAAGAAGTTTTTAAAAGGAGTTCAATTCAATCTAGGGTGTAGAATTGATCTTATTTAAGAAATAAATTAATTCTTGCTCAAATACATCAATCGGAATTCTATGTTCTAATCGATTTTGCCAATGAATCTCCATAGGAACTTCTTTATCAAACTCTCTGGTAAGGAAGTCAAAAGATTTTTGAGGCGGCACATCCTCATCTCTAGCACCCAAAACAATTTGCAAAAACTTGGTTCGCCGCGGTAAATCGGGTATGTACTTCATGTAATGCCTAAAAGGCAAAGCTGGATTGAACAACAAGGCTGGTAATTGTTTAACCCCAGAAAAATAATATCCTCCTAATCCACCCGCACTCGAACCTACAACCAAGTCAACTTCATAGCTGTCTAGCAATTCTTGTAAGGCATTGGGATTGCCTTCGTAGTCCACTTGTGGCGCAAATATTTCTAGTTCATACTTTTCTAAAACTTCTCTCCTATCTTGGTGTAAGCTACTATTAAGCCCATGAAGATATAATACTTTATTCATTGAGTAGTTGACTATTTTTTAGTTGAATTAAACATAATTAATCTTGTCATCAACACCCAAAGTAAGTGAAGAATATTCTTTTTGCTTGGTAAAAGGATTTAAGTAAAAATCAATTCTACCTAAGTATAATCCAGCCCATCCCACTTGATTCACAATCACCGTTTGTCCGGCTGCGTTCTGCACCTCTACAGGCTTCTTTAAGAAAGTATGTGTATGTCCACCAATGATTAAATCAATATCCTTTGTAGCTTTAGCCAATTTCATATCCGAAACTTTATCTTGCTCACCATAGTCATAACCTAAATGCGATAGACATATGATTAAATCACATTTTTGAGCTTTTAATTCTCTTGTAACATCTTTAGCGACTTCGATCGGATCTAAATATTTAGTTTCATCAAAATACTCTTTACCCACCAAGCCTTCTAATTCAATTCCTAACCCAAAAACTCCAATCTTTACACCATCTTTTTTTAAGATTTTATAAGGTTTAAAATGACCTTCTAATAGGGTGTTACTAAAATCGTAGTTGGCCGATACAAAATCAAACTGAGCATGAGGTAATTGTTTTTTCAATCCAGCCAAACCATTATCGAAATCATGATTTCCAATGGTGGCTAAATCGTAACCCATTTTCGACATTAATTTAAACTCTAGCTCACCGCCATAGAAATTAAAATATGGAGTCCCCTGAAAAATATCTCCGGCATCTAACAACAGGACGTTTTTTTCTTCGCTTCTAATTTTATCAATTAAGGCTGCTCTGCGCGAGAAACCACCTTTGTTGCTGTAGCGTTCGTCACTCGAATGTTCGAAAGGCTCGATTCTACTATGTTGATCGTTGGTGTGCAATATGGTGATCTTTTTGGTTGGCGTTTTAGCCAATAAATCAACCGCTGGCATGGCTACTAAACCTGTTGCCAAGGCAGATTTCTGTATGAATTTTCGTCTGTTTATCACTTGAATGGGTTTATGCTAAGATTAATATTATAAATATCTAGGATTCTGATCGACTTGAATGGTATCTACTTTTTCGAAATGCTCTATAAACATATCTCTTAACTTAATTTGCAGAAACTCTACTTCTATTGGGTCTAAAAAGAAAGTCATTTGATCTCCACCTTTTTGAAGATAATCATTGGTGAGCACACGATAGTTTTTATTCTCATCGATTACTTCTCCACCAATCAGAATTTCTTTATCCTCGGATTCCTTTTTAAAACTAATTCCTGCAATCGGATGATTCCTTGGAGTTAATCTTAAGAAATTCACCATTTCCATCAGTTTTGTTCCAGTCATGGTTACTACAACAGCTTCGTTTTCGAATGGCATTAATTCATACATAGAACGAACGCTTAAATCACCTTTTGTAAAAGTTCTTCTTAAGCCTCCTCTGTTCATCAAAACCACATCGATTTTCTCATTAGGATGACGTTTGGAATAGATTTTATTTCCTTCTTCTAACATCAAATCTGTGATTACATTCCCCAAAGGCGTATTCATTCCTTTGTAGCTTAAATCCACGGGCGCATAGGTAAGAACTCGATCGAGCTCTTTGGCCATTTGAATTTTGTAGGGTTGAATCAATTGGTTTAAATCTTGTCTCTCCTCTAAAGAATCCGAAATAAATATTCGTTCAACCTGCGAAGTTTGAACTTGATATACTTTATGCGAACAAGCATAAAAGCCTAAAATTAAGACCATAGACATGATGTATCTTAACTTAAGCACCGGCGCTGTATTCATATGATTTCTAATTATTTGTTTAGTTTAAGTTTAGGAAATGTTTGGTGATCAGATTCTAAAAATATTTTACCTCTCACCAAGCTTTGAATCAAACTTTGCATTTCCTCTACAAACTTTAATCTTAATTGAGTTGAATGATAAATAATGCTAACTTCTCTCGTTGGTACAGGCTCTTTGAAATTCTTAATATATTTTTGATCCTCTTCTTTTAATTCTTCTGCTTGTAGAAGGGGTAAAATTGTCATTCCAAAGCCATCTTTAGACAATTTAATTAAGGTGTGAAAACTTCCGCTATCTACAGCTAATGAATTTAATTTATCTGATTGGCCATTATTAAATATGTTACAAATACTCAGCACGTTGTTTCTAAAGCAATGACCTTCTTCTAATAGTAACAAGTCTTTGAGATCCAAATCTGACTCGCTAATTTTATCCTCAGTACTCAACCTATTTCCCGGTGGCACAAAAGCCACCATAGGTTCCTGATATAATGGCATTTCAATTATGTCGTCATGATTTAAAGGCGTAACTGCAATTCCAAAGTCTATTTTGTCGTTTGCCAAAGCTTCTAACATTTCTTCAGTCTTCATTTCTTTGATAGACAAACTAGCGTTTGGAAATTGAGTTTTAAAATTCTTATAAAACATCGGAATTAAGGTAGGCAATACCGTTGGAATTACGCCAATCACAAACTCTCCCTCTAAACTATCGCGCAAATCACCAATCATGTGACTCATGCGCTTAGCTTCACTCAAAATTGTTTTTGCTTGGTCTATCACTTTTTGACCAACTGCAGTAATTTTGATCGGGTGCGTACTCCTATCGAATATTTCAATATCTAATTCCTTTTCTAATTTTTGAATCTGCATACTCAGGGTGGGTTGCGTCACAAAAACCTTTTCTGCTGCCAAAGTAAAGTTCTTACTTTCGGCCACTGCCAAGACATATTCTAATTGGATGAGTGTCATTTATAAATAATTTTGATAAAGATATTAAAACTTATGAATGCGAAGCATATCCTTTGCCATAATTCTTGCAATAATAGAAGTAATTGATTAATTTAGAAGAACATTAAAAAACATAAGAATATGACACTTACAACTATTGGATTGAAAGAAAATCAATCAAAAGATTTAGTAGAAAATTTAAACGAGTTATTATCTAACTTTCAAGTTTATTACCAAAACCTAAGAAGTGTTCACTGGAACATTAAAGGTGAAAATTTCTTCGCGTTACATGATAAATTCGAAGAAATGTATACAGAAGCTCAAGTTCAGATTGACGACATTGCAGAGAGAATCCTAACTTTAGGAGAAACACCATTACACACTTACGAGGATTATTTAGCAAATTCTAAAGTGAAAGTAGCTAAAAACGTTTCAAAAGACGCTGAGTGTGTGAAAGTTATTCTAGACTCAATAAAAGAATTATTAATTATCGAGCGTGAAATCCTTAAGAAGTCAGATGAACTAAATGACGAAGGTACTAATGCTATGATGAGTGATTTCATTTCTGGACAAGAAAAAACAGCTTGGATGCTGAACTCATGGTTAGATAGAGCTATCTAATTCATAGCTTTTTTGGAAAACACAAAA
>CAZKJO010000074.1:0-4478 GCA_964553105.1 uncultured Weeksellaceae bacterium
TCGTATTGCTTTAAAGCATTGTGAACTTCACTCGCTTGTTTGGCAAAAGAAGGCGGATCGATGATTACAATGTCAAATTTTTTATTCTGTTGAATTAATTGATCTAAAGCTTCAAAAGCATCTTGTGCTAGCGGCGTCCATTTAGATTTATCTAATTCATTCAACTGAATATTTTCTAATGCCACGTCCATAGCTTGTTTGCTGATATCTATGGACGTTAAGGATTTAGCATTTCCTTTTAAAGCATGAATTCCAAATCCACCAACATAACTAAACACATCTAAAACGTTTTTGTCATTGGCATTTTGTTGTACCCATAAACGATTGGGACGCTGATCTAAAAAGAAACCTGTCTTATGCCCAGATTGGGTGTAAGCATAGAATTTAACACCATATTCCTCGAAGCTGACTTTCTCATCCTCCAAAGGTGCGCCTATCACATCTCCTTCCTGATAAGGGAAAATGTTGTTTTGTTGAATTTTACGACTGAATCTAATAACGATATTTTCTAAGTTATACTGCTCTTTAATCGCTGGGATTAGGCTGTCGATATAAGGTTTCCAAACTTCGGAATAGATTTTAAGTACACCTGTTTTGGCATAAACATCTAATACCAAACCTGGGAAATCATCGTTTTCTCCATGAATTCCTCGGTATCCTGTTATGCCTTTCTGAATTAAACCTTGTCTTTTTTCGTAAGCTTTCTCGAGCTGAGATTTCCAGAGTTCTTCATTCAATTGTAAGCGAGCGCCTAAATAAAAAATCTTAATCCTAATGATTTCATTAGGATCCCAAAGACCAAAAGCAAAAGGTTTGTTGTTTCGTTGGTCAAACAAAATACATAGACTTCCTGCAGCTTCATCTTCAGCAGGACCTTTTTCTATACTTTGTTCAAATACCCAGGGATGACCTTGTTTAATAGCTTTTTCGGCAGATTTTTTAAGCTTAATAGCGATTTTAGAAGGGATTTTCATTTGGAATAAATCAGTAAACGAAAGTAGTGAAAAATTTTAGGACTGTGTTTTAATCAAGGAGGCATAAGAGTTATATCATAAAACAAAAACACATCGATTGCCTATCTTTGCCCCAGTTTTAAAAGTAAATGTTATAACAAACTTATGGCTGAAGAATTATTTAATCCATTTCTAGATTTAACATTTGATGAGCATTTCTGTTTCTTAACGGGTGCGCTAACCAATGAAGAAATGACCGTTTATCCAGATTGGCTGATGGATCATTTTAAATTGCGAGATGAGCAAATCGAAATGATGGATAAGTCTAAGTCATATAATTATAGCGACTTGAAATTGCCAGTTAGTTTGGAAGTTAAAAATGCTTTTGAAAACTTAGATGCTAAATTCAAGGCGGCTTTTGATCAGGGTTACGTAGGAATGAAAGCCTTGGATGAGCAGACGATTTTCTTGTGGACTGGACGTATTGTCTATGGAATGCTGTATTATGAAATGATTTACGAGCGCGATAGATTATTGCGTTTGGGAAAAGAGTTCAAGCTTTCTATAGAGTTACGAAAACGATTCAGCTATTTTCATTTGATGTTGCAATCGCTTGTTGAGCCGGTTTATTTCAAAGAAAGAAAACCTTGGAGTATTGCTGTTTTTCAATTAAAATATTCGGCTGATATATTGAGTTTTAGAAATGATTCTGTGAATTTATTATTCCAGTTTGGGGTGAATGGATTTGGGTTTATAGCTTGTTTGCAAGATAATGGTGTGATTGGCAAGGAGCAAAAAGAAATCCTAGACCAAATCGAAGGGAAAGTATTGCATCCGGTGCAGTTTGAGGAGTTATATGCGAGGTTTCATTTTGCTGATTATATCATGAAACAAACTCCAAAATATGAGATTGAGCCTACAGATGACGGTTTGTTTATTACATCTCTTCCGATGGAGTCTACACCAACAAATCCTGTATTTGGTTTTTGGGATGAAGATACTTTCTCACAATTATTATCTAATTATTGGCAAGTCTACGGTATTGAAAAAGATGATATTATACAATTTCAAAAACCAAGACTTAGTTTTTTAATCGATCCTTATTCTTTGGATTTTATCGAGCCAGAGTCGATTAAATTACCTTATTAATCTTCGAGTTCTTCGAGCCTTAAATTATAATCATATTGCAAGTCTTCGTGTAGGCCTGCAACTAATTTTTTAATGCTTAAAATTTGTCGTTCATAGAGATTTCTTAAGGTAATATTTCTATGAATATTCGGTGTGAAGTCGTTTAATTTCTGGCAAAAATAGAGTAGGAGTTCTACTTCGGTTTCCTTCTTTTGAGAATAACGGGCATACTTTTTTAAATTTCTAAGAATCTTTCGAATACTCTTTTTAATGTAATAAAAGGAATTGGTATTGATCGTCTCAAATTGTTCATCGAGCTCTTCAATCACAGTTTCTATGTATTGTTCTTCGTTGTGTGCCTCGAATAATAAATACGTCAGTAATTCTTTATTTTCCTTTTTGAATTTAGATAAGCGCAGACAAAGTTCCATGAGTTCGTCGTGAGAACGATGATGTAATTCTTTTCTAATCTTAACAACTGAGACTGCTTTCATATAAATTTATCCTTACAATTATCAAACTTAGGGCATAAGTTGGACATTTAAGAAAAATAGGAATAAAAATTAAATTTTTATGAATATGTTACAAATTTATAATGAAACTATCTGATTTAATTCGTTAATAAGCATATATTTATCAAGTTGATTTTAAAATTAGTTATGCTTAAACAAATATTAAAACTTTCATTTATTGGAATTATCGCAGGTTTAATTTTAATGCTTGTATTAGGCTTATTAAAGTTTTTCACGGGCAGCCCTGCCTATGACCTTTTATTTAATTTTGATTACATACCTGGATTAAATGAGTTAAAACCTGTTTGGCTTATTGGGTATTTATTTCATTTCTTGTTTTGTGTATTTAGTGTAATCGGGCTTTACTACATTCTTAAAAATTGGAATTTAGAGAAAAAAGATGCACCCTATATTTTGGTTTATACCATAGGAAGTGGAGCTTTATTTTTTCTAACGGCCTTATCAGATCAGCCACCTGCATATAATGATATAGTTGCTTGGGTATTTTGGACATTTGCGCACGCCATTTATGGTGATGCGGTAGCTTTTATGGTAAGAAAGTGGTTATAAGCTAAATTATTTTTTTATCAATTTTCTTTATTCAATTTTTCTGAATACGGTAGAGTAATAAATCTTGTGTTTCTTTAGCAAGTTGTGTCGTGCCATGAAGTTGAAAACCGAGCTTTTTTAATAATTTTTGGGAGGCCGTATTTTCTATAGAGGTAATGGCATTAATTTTATCATAACCGAAAACATCGAATCCTGTTTCTAGGATTTTATTAGCAGCTTCATAAGCATAACCTTGTTTTTCGTATTCTGGTAAATAAGCAAAACCTAAATCTAGACCATCCATTTCTTCGCGGTCGTATAAACCACAAATGCCCATTTTTGCTTGGTCCCTTTTTCTAATGACGGTGTAGTTCCCAAAACCTAATTTCTCTAGCTGAGGCAGCATTCTATGTTGAATGTAATCCTTGGCAGCCTCTAGAGAATGAACTTTTCGATCACCAATATATTTCAACCATTTAGGAGAATTAAGTAAGTCTAAAATCATCTGAGCATCGTATGTAGAGGTCGGTTGGAGGATGAGTCTATCGGTTTCGAAGGATTTGTAATGATCCATTTAGAGATTTCTATTTATTAAAAACTAAGTTATCATTTTTAAGCATAAATAAATTCAAATGAGTTGAAGGTTTTTTAAATTCTGAGTTTTAGTTTATCTTGGATGTTTTGAAAAAATTAAACGAATTAATATGAATAGACGAATTGTACTGGGATGTGCTATGTTTTTGTTTACGGCAACTCCCTTTTTTGCACAGAACACAAGTTCTGTTGTAGATGCTATGGTAAAGGAAGTGAATGAGAATTCCAATCTAGAAGCTCTTGGGCATGAGTTAATGGACGATATCGGTCCACGATTGGTAGGAACGCCACAGATGCAACAAGCACATGATTGGGCGGTTAAGAAGTTTAATGCTTGGGGTATTTCTGCTGAAAATCAACAATATGGAACTTGGAAAGCATGGGAGCGAGGGATTACTCACGTAGATATGGTTTATCCTAGAGTTCAGTCGCTATCGGCTACGCAATTGGCGTGGAGTCCAAGTACGAGTAAAAAAGGGGTAACGGCAGAATTGGTTACACTTCCAAGCGTTAGGAATAAAGAAGAATTTAAAAAATGGCTTCCTAGTGTTAAGGGGAAATTCGTGATGATTGCTCAGAAAGAGATGACTGGTAGACCAGACAGTAATTGGAAGGAATACGCTACAGATGCTTCTTTTGAGAAAATGAAACAAGATAGAGAAGATCAATTACAAGCTTGGAATGATAATATGAAAAACATAGGTCATGACAAGAGAAGTATTGTTGAAGTTTTAGAAAATGC
>CAZKJO010000075.1:0-3696 GCA_964553105.1 uncultured Weeksellaceae bacterium
CTCAAACAAAAGCCACAACAACGTCTGCCACAAAACCGGTTGCAGAAAGAACTGATGAAAATACAAAAACGGCCACACCTCCTCCACCCGTTACAAATAAAGCCAAAGAGGAAAAGAAATACTTTAGACGTCCAGAAAAATCTATTTTCTCTATCCGACAAAATGTGGTAGAAGAAAAAGAGAAAGAAGAGGAGGAAAGTCTAGATGACATCGACTATAGCTTGCCGCAAGATAAATTCTCGGATGATGAGTTTAAATTATTTTGGGACGCCTATAAAGCTAAACTTCAGAAAAAGAATAAGCCCTTATTTAATGTTTTAGATACCGTAAATTGGCGCATAGATGAAAAACATCATGTTCATTTGATTTTTGATTCTAGGATGATGCTTTTTGAATTTGAAAAGAGCAAAGAAGATTTCATTAAAAAAGCAAGAAAAAAGCTCAACAACTATGCTTTGATAGTCGTGAGCGATGTGAGTGAGGAAACTCAAACCGTGAATCATATAAAAACCAGAAAAGATATCTATCAAGAATTTGTAGAAAGAAATCCAATGGTAGATAAACTTGCTCAGCAATTAGGATTAGACATTGAAAACGAACCTAGTTAATCCCATCTTAATTTTCACTTTTGACCGAAGGAACTCAGAATTTTTAAAATAGGATTTTCATAATTTTTACAGGATTTAATTTTAAAAAATGTAAATTTCAATTTAAATCGAAACAAAAGTCTTCTTTTATAGAACTTATTAAGTGAAATAGGTCAATTTTATATTGAAAAATTCATAAATAATTTTTATATTGGTGTTCGATATCGATTGTAACAATCGAAATTTTACTTTATTTTACTCAAAATTTAAATTTATATGGAAATTACAAGGTTATTTGATTTTCTAACGCACCAGTTAGAGAACAATCCTTTGCCAGATGCTTTGGTGTCTAAGACTTCGGGAGCTTGGGTTAAAACTTCTACACAAGAATACCAAGATCAAGCTAACCAAATAAGTCGTGGACTACTAAGAATGGGCATTAAGCCCGGCGATCATATAGCATTAATCACCACAACCAATCGTACAGAATGGAATATTATGGACATCGGTTTACAACAAATTGGCGTTGTATCGGTTCCGGTATATCCTTCTATTTCTCCAGAAGAATACGAATATATATTCAATCAAGCTAAAATCTCTTTTTCATTCGTTTCTGATAAAGAACTTTATGAAAAGATGATGAAAACTAAGCCCAACACGCCTGATTTGGTAGGCGTTTATACTTTTGACGAGGTGGCAGATGCTCCCAATTGGAAAGAGATTATGGACATGGGAAAAGATGATAGCAACCAAGGAGAAGTTGATGCTATTAAAGATTCTATCAAGAATGATGATGTCGTAACCATTATTTATACTTCTGGAACTACAGGAAAACCAAAAGGGGTAGTATTATCCCACAACAATATCGTTTCGAATGTTTTAGCTTCCAAAGAACGTGTTCCAGATATGGGAGACAAGGCTCGTGCTATGAGTTTCTTACCTATTTGTCACGTATTCGAGCGTATGCTGATTTATCTATATCAATACAACGCGATTCCTATTTATTATGCCGAAAGTATAGAAGCCATTGGTGATAATTTAAAGGAATTGAAACCAACGGTGATGACGGTAGTGCCTCGTTTGGTAGAGAAAGTTTATGCCAAAATATACGATACAGGATCGAATGCAGGTGGTATTAAAACTAAATTATTCATGTGGGCTTTAAATCTAGTTAAAGATTATACGCCCTACAAAGAGATGCCTTTTATGTGGAATCTTAAATACAAATTTGCCTCGGCTACGGTCTTCAAGAAATGGAGAGAAGGTGTTGGCGGAAATATGGTTTGTATGGTTTCAGGAAGTGCTAAATTATCACCAAGATTAAATCGTTTGTTCTGGGCTGCCGGAATTCCCATTATCGAAGGTTATGGACTTACAGAGACCTCTCCTGTAATTGCAGTTAATTCCATGGATCCTAAAGGATTTGCTATCGGAAGTGTTGGTTCTGCTTTGGATGAAGTAGATATTCGAATTGCAGAGGATGGAGAGATTCAAGTGAAAGGACCCAATGTATTCCAAGAGTATTACCAACAACCAGAGAAAACCGCTGAAGTATTCACAGAAGATGGGTATTTTATGACGGGTGATATTGGAGAAATCAAGGATGGTTTATTATATATTACCGATAGAAAGAAACAAATATTCAAAACCAGTGGCGGAAAGTATGTTGCACCTCAAATTATTGAGAACGCTATGAAGTCTATTCCGTTTATAGAGCAAATTATGGTGGTGGGTGAAGGCCAGAAAATGCCTTGTGCTATCATTCAACCTAACTTTGACTATGTTAGAGAATTCATTAAGCGAAATGATCTTCCATTTGAGAATCCAACCAACGAAGAAATTGCGAATGCACCTTCGCTAAAGAGCTTGATCGAAGAGCAAATCAAAGTTGTGAACAGGCAATTCGGTAAATGGGAACAAGTGAAAAAATTTGAGTTAACTCCTGATGTTTGGACGATTGAAGATGGTTTATTAACGCCAACTTTGAAGCATAAGCGTAAAAACATTCAAGAGAAGTATCAAGACTTGTATGATAAAATGTACGACGATGCTTATTAATTCAATCTTAAGCATTTAATATCAAATAAATTATAAAAAATGGGCTGGTTTTACCGGCTCATTTAAATTTAAATCCAAGCGTAAAATTAGAATCATGAGCAAAAAACATATCGTTGTATTAACTGGAGCAGGAATTTCCCAAGAAAGCGGAATTAAAACCTTTAGAGATTCCAATGGACTATGGGAAAATCATGACATTATGGAAGTCGCTTCCCCAGAAGGTTTTAGAAACAATCCTGAATTGGTATTGAATTTTTATAATCTAAGAAGACGACAGTTACAAGAAGTTGAACCCAATGCAGCACATCTTTTCTTAGCAGAATTAGAAAATCATTATGATGTTACCGTTGTTACCCAAAATGTCGACGATTTACACGAGCGTGCAGGGAGTTCTCATATCATTCATCTTCATGGAGAACTTAAAAAAGCACGAAGTGTAGCCGATGAATACACCACTTATGATCATCCAGGAGATTTAAATCTAGGCGATTTATCACCAGATGGACATCAATTGCGTCCACATATTGTTTGGTTTGGCGAAGCCGTTCCAGAAATGTCTCGCGCCATGGAAGTTACTCGCAAAGCCGATATTTTGCTCATTATTGGTACTTCTATGCAGGTTTATCCAGCGGCAGGTTTGATAGATTTTGTGGATAGTGATGTTCCAATTTACATTGTCGATCCAGAAAAAGTACCACAAAGTGGAAATTCTCGCGTGACGCACATCCAAGAAAAAGCGGTAAAAGGCAGTGAAAAGCTGAGAGAAATATTATTAAAAGAATAAATTTTAAAATTCTTTAAAAAAACATTTTTAATGTAAAAAATTGATTTCAAAATGCTTACAAATGGCTTTGTTAAGAAATCAGAATTTTTCTTAAAAATTGGTGCATTTGATTTGGCTTTAACAAAAATATTCTCTTATATTTGCACCCGCTTGATACGAGAAACGAGCGATATTTAAAGGAGAGTTGGCAGAGTGGTCGAATGCGGCGGTCTTGAAAACCGTTGAGGGTCACACCTCCGGGGGTTCGAATCCCTCACTCTCCGCAAA
>CAZKJO010000076.1:0-3682 GCA_964553105.1 uncultured Weeksellaceae bacterium
AGATTGTAATTCTCTAAGGTTTGCTGTTTATCCTCATCTATAGTAGATGGAGAAAATGAAATCATTCGTTGAATAAAGACTTGAATGGGCTGCCTTGTTTGTGGCAATAGCATTAAAAGCAAGAACAATCCAATAAGTATATCTGACCAACGTTTGCGTAGGAAATTTTTCATCTATCTAAGTTAAATACAAAGTTAAGAAACTTTTAAAGCAAATATCGTTCGCAAGTCATATCATGGAATGATTAAAAAATACTTAAATGTTTAAAAACACCATCTTAATCTGGATATTACTTCAATGATTTTATATATATTCGCAACTTAAACCAAAAATTATTAACTCATTAATACCATGAGCGGTACAATTAAATTCTTCCATCCGGAAGAAACTTTCACTTATACTATCGAAAAGTCATTTTGTAAGGTAGTTTATCTAAAAGGACAACATTGTTTAATCTTAGAAATTGAATCAACAGAAGACATTGAGCATTTAGAAGAAGATTCTTTGCAGAATGAGTTTCCAAAAGTGATTTTAAATATTGACGACTTCCCAATTAATGCTCAAGATAGAAAGCATTTGGTGGGAGAAACTGTCGAAATACCAGAGGGAACAGTTGAAATTACGGATGAAGAAGGAGAGCTTGAGGAAGTTTTTTACACCAATCTTATGGTGAATGAAGATGATTTGGAAATCAATAACAATGTTCTTAAGTTTTCTCAAGACAAAAACGGAACCTTAAAAGTTCATTGGACGGGAGAGGTGATTGATTTCACAGATTATTCGGATGATAATCTTGGCTTCGAAATTGATTGTAGTTTCGTCAATAAAAAAATTATTGTAGCAGACTAATTTCAATTTAAATTTAAAATTTTGCAGACATTTTATAAGTACCAAGGCACGGGCAACGATTTTATTATGATCGATGACCGCAAACAGAAATTCCCTATTGATCAAGAAATTATTGAGAAATTATGTGATCGTAGATTTGGAATTGGCGCTGATGGACTGATTTTGCTTCAAGAAAAAGACGGAATTTACCAAATGGTTTATTTTAACTCCGATGGTAACCGTAGCACTATGTGTGGAAACGGAGGTAGATGCTTTATTAGGTTTATGTCTGATCTTAAATTGATTAAGAATAAAGTCACTTTTGAAGCAGTTGATGGTTTGCATCGTGGAGAAATTCTGGATTCTTTTGTCAAACTTCAAATGCAAGATGTAGATGATGTAAAAAAAGAAGATTCGTATACCTTTTTGGATACTGGTTCGCCTCATCATATTGTTTATTTAGATAATCTATATGATTTGGATGTTAAGAATGAAGGGGCAAAAATCCGTTATTCAGAGCTTTATCCAGAAGGAACAAATGTGAATTTCGTTCAACAACTTTCTCCCAATCGAATCGAGGTGAGAACCTACGAAAGAGGCGTGGAGGATGAGACTTTAAGCTGTGGAACCGGTGTTACGGCAGCGGCTATTTCTTTGGTAGCTTTAGAAAAATCTCAAATGACCGAAATTAACGTTAAAACAAAAGGTGGAAACTTAAAAGTGAATTTCCTACAGCAAGGAGATAGCTACACCGATATTGAATTAATTGGACCTGCTAACTTTGTTTTCAAAGGGAAAATTAAAATTTAAAAATTATTTATGAGAGTATTTACCTATAGCTTAATTGCACTTTTGTTCATTAGCATTTCGTCTTGTTCTTTCTTTTATGGAGGCAAAAAAAATGTTGTGAATGAAGGACATTTATATATTTATCCTGATGCAACCTACCAACAAGTTTTAGACTCTTTAAAACCTTTTCTTAAGGATATTGAGCAATTTGATGCCGTTGCAAAAGCAGAGGATTATGATCGCTATGTTAAGCCAGGTAAATATTTGATTAAAGAAGGTGAGACCAACCAAGAAATTGCTCTTAAGCTTAAAAATGGAGAAGAAGAGCAAGTAAAAGTAATGGTCCAAAATTCACCCACTATTTTTCACTTAGCAAGAGGTGTAAGCAAGCATATTTATGCGGATTCGGCGGAAATTGTTCAAGCTATTTTAGATAATCCAACATTTAAGGAGAAAGGCTTAGACCTAGAAACAAGTAAGATTTACTTTATTCCAAATACCTATTTTTTTAAATGGATTACTTCGGGAGAAGGTTTTGTAGAAAGAATGATTACCGAACATGGTAAATTCTGGAATGACGAAAGAAAACAACTTTTGGCCAATTCAGGAATGACCGAATTAGAGGTTTATACTTTGGCATCTATTGTTCAAATGGAAGCTTCTAAAGCTGATGAACAGCCAAAAGTGGCACAAGCTTATCTGAATAGATTAAAACAAGGTAGAAAATTAGAGGCAGATCCTACGTCGGTTTATGCTTATAAATTAGAACATGGATTTGATGAGAAAATTCAAAGAGTTTATCATAAACACTTGAAAACAGCTTCAGATTATAATACGTATCAAGTGACCGGATTGCCTCCAGCACCAATCACTTTACCTAATGGAACAGCGATTGATGCGGTTTTAAAGCCAGAAAAACACGATTATATTTTCTTCTGTGCAGACCCAGATCGTCCGGGTTATCATAGCTTTACTACAAGTTATGCTGAGCATTTACAAAATGCTGCCAAGTATAGAAAGTGGTTGAAGGAGAATAATATCAAATAAAGCCAATTAAGCTTATCTTTGCATATGGATAAGGTGGTTTTATTTGATGGCGTTTGTAATTTGTGTCAGGCTTCTGTGCAAACTTTGATTAAACTTGATAAAAAGAAAAGTCTAAAATTTGCCTCTCTCCAATCCAATTTTGGTCAGGAATTATTGAGTGATTTAAATATCGAACAAAATAATTTCAAGACATTTATTTACTTGAGCAATAAGCAAATTTATACGCGCTCCACAGCGGCTATCCAAGTTTTTTCTGATTTTGGAGGAGCCTGGAAATTAGTCCGAATTTTTTATATCATACCTAAGTTTATTAGAAACGCGGTGTATGATTTTGTTTCCTCTAATCGCTATAAATGGTTCGGTAAAAAGGACGCTTGTTGGATTCCAACTCCTGAGCTGAAAGCCAGGTTTTTAGATTAGTTCTTATTCATACTACCTTTTTATTTAAGAAATTTTTTGTTGATGTTCTAGCACTTAGGTTACACAATTCAAGTTCTTTAATTATATTTTTGCATGCTTAAATGATTGAATGCAATTTTTAAGACAAAAACCATTTCCACATTTAGTGTTTGCGATTTTTGCCATAGCAGCTATAATGCAATGGATTTCTACACCTATTGCCTTAATCGCAGGTTTTTTAATCACGCAAATCTTCGGAAATCCTTTTGATAAAAAATTACAGGCTAAATATGTAAAACTATTATTACAAATCGCTGTAGTCGGATTAGGTTTCGGAATGAATTTACACAATGTTCTAGAAGTGGGTAAAGACGGACTAGGCCTAACCATTTTCAGTATTAGCCTCACTTTAGTGGCAGGTATTATAATTGGAAAAGCACTCGGTTTAGATAGGAAAATTACGCATTTAGTTTCTTCCGGAACTTCCATTTGTGGTGGAAGCGCTATCGCTGCCGTTGCGCCAGTCATAAAAGCAAATCAAAATCAAATTTCGGTAGCTTTGGGTGTTGTATTTTTATTAAACTCAATAGCTTTAATCATTTTTCCACCGATTGGCGGA
>CAZKJO010000077.1:0-3471 GCA_964553105.1 uncultured Weeksellaceae bacterium
TATACCATGGAGGGAGACGTTTATCTTCTGTTAACCGATTTTAAAAGTTCGGCAAAAGAATGGTTGAACAATCCCAAAACCATTATTCATTTAGGTGAAGCGGGTGATGTTGGTCAAGTAGAGGGAATCGCTTTTTTCAACCAAAATAATGTATGTTATTCTGCAGAAGCAATCACTTGGGAGGACAAATCTAGAAAGCAAAACTTAACTTGTATATCTCTAAAATAAGATCTTGGCAAAAATTGTAAACCAAATCAAAGCACCTATATCCGAAGAAATGAAAATCTTCGAGAGCAAGTTCTATGGAGCCATGAAAACCAATGTTTCTTTGCTCGATAGAATTATGCAATACATCGTTCGCAGAAAAGGGAAGCAGATGCGTCCCATGTTTGTGTTTTTAACGGCAAAACTCGTAGGGGAAACTACCGAAAGAACTTATCGAGGAGCTTCTATGATTGAATTGATTCATACGGCGACATTGGTGCATGATGATGTGGTAGATGATAGTGATATGCGTAGAGGCTTTTTCTCTATTAATGCACTATGGCAAAATAAAATTGCAGTTTTGGTGGGAGATTATTTGCTTTCTAAAAGTGTCTTGCTAGCTACTGAAAATAAGGATTTTGATTTATTGACTGTTGTTTCAACAGCTATTCGCGAAATGAGTGAGGGAGAACTCTTGCAAATCGAAAAAGCCAGAAATTTAGATATTACAGAAGAAATTTATTTTGAGATTATTCGTCAAAAAACAGCTACTTTAATTGCCGCTTGTTGTGAAGCGGGTGCAAGATCGGTTGGTTGTTCGGAGGAAATGGCAGCCAAAATGAACCGTTTTGGAGAATTAGTTGGAATTGCTTTTCAAATTAAAGATGATTTGTTTGATTATACGAGTACCAATTTAATAGGTAAGCCTATTGGTATTGATATTAAAGAGCAAAAAATGACCTTGCCTTTAATTTATAGCATCAATACTGCGAATAAAACAGAAAAGCGCTGGTTAATCCGTTCCGTTAAGAAGCATAATCACAATAAAAAGCGTGTCAACGAAGTGATTGAATACGTTAAAACGCATGGAGGTTTGAATTACGCTCGCCAATCTATGTATGACTACCGTGATAAGGCGCTGAGAATTCTTGATGAGTTCCCAGATTCAGAAGCTAAAACTTCACTTACCACACTCTTAAATTATGTAGTAGAAAGAAAGCATTAATTTAGAATTCTAGGCATCAATTTGATGAAAGCCTTATTTAATTTTGAATAAATATTGTCAAGCTTTTACCTTAATTAAGATTTAATAAGTACGCTATCCACCTAAATTAAATAAGACATGTCGACTCATTGTTTTTCATTTGTTGATTTTTTTGTTTAATCTAACATCACCATAAAAATTAGCTAAAATATCTACTTTTAGCTTCAGGTGTTTTCTCGTATTTTTGCAAAAGTATTGTACTATATTAGACACGATATATTTACTTTAATTCTATTAATTTTCTATTATGATCACCCGAAATACCATCGACAAAATTTTCCAAACTGCTCGCGTAGAAGAGGTGATTGGGGATTTTGTGAACCTTAAAAAGTCGGGGAGTAACTACAAAGGCCTTTCGCCATTCTCTCAGGAGAAATCTCCATCCTTTATGGTGTCACCCGCCAAACAAATCTGGAAAGATTTTTCGAGTGGCAAAGGAGGAAGTGTAGTTTCATTTTTAATGGAGCATGAGCAATTCACCTATCCCGAAGCTTTAAGGTGGTTGGCCAAGCGTTATAATATAGAGGTAGAGGAAGATCGTGAGCGAAGTGATGAGCAAATCGCTGAGGCTAAGGAAAGAGAAAATCAATTTACACTCACTGAGTTTGCCAATAAGTGGTTGCAAGCACAACTATGGGAAACCGAGGAAGGAAAGCAAATAGGGTATTCATATTTTAAGGAAAGAGGTTTCACTAAAGAAACCATGGAGAAGTTTCATCTGGGGTATTCTCCAAAGGAATGGAGTGCATTTACGCAATATGCCTTAGATAAGGGATATACATTTGATGCGTTACAGGCCGTTGGTTTAACGGTAGGAAACAAAGATCGCCCCGTAGATAGATTTAGGGAAAGAGTGATTTTTCCGATTCAAAGCTTCTCCGGTCGAACATTAGGTTTTGGTGGTAGAATATTAGGGAATAATAAGAAAACGGCTAAATATCTTAACTCACCAGAAAACGAAATTTATCATAAGAGTAAAATTTTATATGGTATTTTTCAAGCCAAACAAGCGATTCTTCGTGAAGATGAATGTATTTTAGTAGAAGGTTATACCGATGTAATTTCGCTCCACCAAGCTGGTGTTGAAAATGTGGTTTCCAGTTCTGGAACTGCATTAACGACGGAGCAAATACGTTTAGTTAAAAGGCTTACCAACAACCTTACTTTGGTTTACGATGGTGATGCTGCAGGAATTAAAGCTTCTTTTCGTGGTATTGATTTGATTCTAGAACAGGAATTGAACGTTAGAGTTGTGGTGTTGGCGGAGGGAGAAGACCCTGATTCTTTTGCAAGAGCTCACAAAGAGGAAGAGATTCAGGAGTATTTTAAAACCAGAGCGACTGACTTTATTCGTTTCAAAGTTGGAATCCTAAAAGAAGATGCCGGAGATGATCCTGTGAGAAATGCGAATATGATTCAATCGGTGGTGGATAGTATCGCTTTGATTCCTAATTTAATTCAAAGAGAATTATATATTCGCGATGCTTCTTCTATCTTGGGTATTGGCGAAGAAGTTCTTTTCAGGCAACTACAAATTAAACTGGTTGAAAAAGATAAAGAAATTAAACGTAAAGCTCGACCAGTTGAGCAAAGTCCGCTTAAAGTTGCTACAAGCCCAAAGGATGAAATTCAAGTCAACCAATTTGCGTTGATAGAAGAAGATATGATTCAATTAATGATTCGCTATGGTGAAGTTGAAATAGAATTGCCTATCAATGAATCTGATGATGAGTTCTACACCTCTACAGTGGCAAAAGAAATACTTTCTCAGTTAGAGGAGGATGAAATCAGTTTCACGACGCCGCACTACCAAGAAATGTACGCGGAAATAAAAAAAGAGCTTAGCGAAAATGAAAATCTGAGTTTAAGCGATCATTTTGTTCGTCATGAAAACGAAGATTTAAGTAAGCTAGCTTCGGGGATGATTTTCGACAAATATCAACTCTCTGATTGGGAGAAACATGGCGTTCCAGTTCCAGGAGCTGATGCCAACTTAGGGAAGCGTGTTCAAGAGATGGTTTTGAATTACAAACGTAATGTATTGTTGCAAATGATTAAAAATCAGCACAATAAAACCCAGCATCCTGAATTGGATTTAGAAGAAAGAGCAGAGGTGCTGAAAGAAATAATGCGTTTAACACAAATCAAGAATTCATTAGACAAATTGCTGAATAGAGCTGTTTAGAAAACTTCGTTTGGTCAAAAAATATATGGCATAAAAA
>CAZKJO010000078.1:0-3465 GCA_964553105.1 uncultured Weeksellaceae bacterium
TTGAGCAGTAGGCTTAGCTTTTTCGGTCTTAAATAAATAAGACGGAATTATGCTATACTTTTTTTTTTAGGTTCAGCTTGTTGGGTAAGCGATCCAATTTGCATTAAAGCAATTTCTACCGTTAAGCGCTGGTTTTTACTTGCTCTGTAATTAATATCAGCTTGATTACAAATATCTAATGCATCCATCAAGAATTGAGGTGTACATTTTTTACCTTGCTCAATATACTTAACCTTGGTATTTTCGCCCACGTCTAATAGTTCAATGGTTTGTGGATGTTGAGAAACTAATAAATCTCTAAAATGTCCTCCTAAACCAGAAATAAACAACTGGGCATCATATCCTTTTCGCATAATCTTATCGAAAATGTGTAGGGCTTCAGGTATTTTGTTTTCTAAACAAGCATCGGTAATGGCGAAATAGGTATCATAATCCAATACATTTAAGGTATCGGCCACCCCATCTAGGGTTAAACTGCCTTCTCCAAAAGTAACTAACCTATCAAATATGGATAAAGCATCACGCAATGCACCATCTGCTTTTTGAGCGATTAAGTGAAGCGCATCATCTTCATAAGTAACACCTTCTTTCTTTGCGATTTTCTCTAAATGATTTTTAATATCGGGGATTCCGATACTTTTAAAATCATAGATCTGACAACGCGAAAGAATCGTTGGTAGAATCTTATGCTTTTCTGTAGTAGCTAATATAAAGATAGCATGTGCCGGTGGTTCTTCTAATGTCTTAAGGAAAGCATTAAAAGCACTGGTCGATAACATGTGCACCTCATCGATAACGAATACTTTATAATTTCCAACTTGTGGAGGGAAACGAACCTGGTCGATTAGGTTTCTGATATCATCTACTGAGTTGTTAGATGCAGCATCTAGCTCGAATATATTGAATGCAAAATCATTGTCATCGTTGGGATTGTCGGTTTCGTTGA
The DNA here is from genome assembly GCA_964553105.1 of uncultured Weeksellaceae bacterium. Taxonomy (GTDB): domain Bacteria; phylum Bacteroidota; class Bacteroidia; order Flavobacteriales; family Weeksellaceae; genus Profundicola. Next base: position 947 of record CAZKJO010000078.1, read on the forward strand.
TGGTTCGTGCTAAAATTCTAGCACAAGTCGTCTTACCAACACCACGTGGACCGCAAAAAAGTAAGGCTTGAGCCAACTTATTGCTTGCAAGAGCATGTTCTAAAGTAGTAACAATAGCCTCTTGGCCAACAACTTGATCAAAAGTTTGTGGTCTATATTTTCTCGCAGAAACAATGTAATCACTCATAATTCGAGAACAAATATAAAGAAAAAAGAAGAAAGAAATCCTTCCAAAAAATAAGTTTTATAATTCCGAGAGAAAGACTTGGTTTTAGTCCTTGAAGACGAGCACATTGTTAACTTTAAATAAAAACTAAGTTATTTGCATTTTTAGCCATAAAATTTAGACATGAGTTTAACTTTATATAAAAGCTGAATTATCTCTAAGGTTCAAAAAGAATCTTTTTGTTTTATGCATAAAAAAGACTTTTGCATCTAAAAAAATTAATACCTTTGTGCTATGATATTCACAGTATTTTCTTTTATAGGATTTCAAGAAATTACCATTATTCTAGTGATTTCTGTTTTAATTTTTGGACCTAAAAAGATTCCAGAAATTGCTCGTGGTTTAGGCGAGGGTTTACGTGCTATGCGCGAAGCAACCGACGAAATTAAGCGCGAGGTGATGGAAAGTGCCGAAAAGGTAGATCCATCTAAGGATATCAAAAAAGCTCAACAAGAAATCGAAACGGAAATCAATCAAGCTAAAAAAGAGATTGACGATGCCGTTGGACCTGTCACCCGTAAAAGACTATAATGGATTTCATCTCTTGGGACGAAAATTTATTCTTATACCTTAATAATCTAGGAACATCTCAATGGGATGCCTTTTGGTTGTTCATAACCAATAAAAAATCTTGGATACCTTTATATTTAGTATTTGCATTTTTTATTTACAAAAAATTCGGAGCTAAAAAATTGATGATCACCTTAGCTTTAGCAGGCTTAATGATATTATTTACAGATCAGATTTCTAGATTCTACAAAGATATTTTAATTCAACGACCACGACCCTGTAAAAATATGGAGCTTCTTCCGTATATGCGCTTGGTGAGAGACACTTGTGGTGGTCAATTTGGGTTCTTCTCTGGACATGCTACCAACCACTTTGCGGTAGCTGTATTTGTAGGAATGATTTTCAGACAAAGCAAATGGGTTTTACCTGTTTTATTAGTTTGGGCAGGAGCTATTGCCTTTAGCCGAGTGTATATTGGCGTCCACTATCCACTAGACATAGCATCAGGTACTTTAATCGGTGTTTTATTTGGTATTTTGTTCTATCGTTTTTGGCAAATGATGATGGCTAAAATGCGAGATTAATTATGCATGAATAGTTTACCCTGAGTCATTTTCTAAATTCTTAAAATTATTCTTCTACATTTGTGTTTTCGATAAAATTATAGATGAGAACAGTTATAAAAGGATTAGGACATTATGTCCCAGAAAATATAGTTACCAATCACGATTTAGCCAAAGTGATGGACACCAACGACGAATGGATTCAAGAGAGAACTGGAATCGTAGAAAGGCGTCACGTAGGGCGAGATGGTGATGAACCTACTTCTGTATTGGGATATAAAGCTGCTCAAAAAGCTATAGAAAATGCTGGGATAGATAAAAATGAAATCGATTTTATCATCTTTGCGACATTAAGTCCAGATTTATATTTTCCTGGATGTGGGGTTCAATTACAAGAATATTTAGGTATAGATACGGTAGGTGCATTGGATATTAGAAATCAATGTTCTGGATTTATTTATGCCTTATCTACAGCTCATGCTTATGTGCAATCTGGTATGTACAAGAATATTTTGGTGGTGGGAGCGGAGAATCATTCTTTTGGTCTCGATATGACGACCAGAGGAAGAGGAGTTTCGGTTATTTTTGGTGATGGAGCTGGAGCAGCTATAGTTGGTGCTTCCGATGATGCGTCTAGAGGTATTTTGAGCTGCAATATGCATTCAGAAGGTAAATACGCCGAGGAGTTGACAATGCAATTCCCTGGTACTAAATACGGTTGGGCCGATAACCTATTAGATGAAGATTTCAAGATAGAAATTGAGAAAATCTATCCCCACATGAATGGTAACTTTGTGTTTAAGCATGCCGTTACTAGATTTCCAGAGGCTATACAAGAAGCTTTTGAAGATGCAGGAGAGCGTGTAGAAAACTTAAAAATGTTGATTCCACATCAAGCGAATTTAAGAATCAGTCAATTTGTACAAAAGCGAATGAACCTGAGAGATGATCAAGTATTTAATAATATTCAAAAATACGGAAACACAACAGCAGGCAGTATTCCTATTGCTTTGAGCGAAGCCGCAGAACAAGCTAAAATCCAAAAAGGTGATCTGGTTTGTTTAGCTGCCTTTGGAAGTGGATTTACATGGGGAAGTGTATTGTTGAGATTCTAGTTTAGAGTTCGCAGTTCAGGGTTCAGGGTTCGGAGTTCTAAGTTTGAAGTTTTATGAACTGTAGTTAAATTTAAAATTCTGATGTTGTTTTTATAGAATAAAAAA
>CAZKJO010000079.1:0-3457 GCA_964553105.1 uncultured Weeksellaceae bacterium
CAGAAGGAACCAAATATGGTTTCTAATATATCTTTATCTACATCTATCTCTCCTGTTATGCTTCCTAGGTGCTGAATAGCTAAACGAATATCTTGTGCTACCAAATCACTAGGAATATTCATTTCCATCGCATTTTCAATATCATGAATGGAGTCTAGCGTACTCTTTAGCGCATGTAAATGTCTGGTTTGTGTAATTACCATTTGATCATCTTGATGCCATGACTTTACAAATGCTGCTAAGTTTTCTGCTAACTCATGCACACTTTCGGCTTGATGAGCTGAAATGGCTTGTTCGTTTACCGCTTCAAAATGCTGTTTCAACATCGCAATCACATCTCTACTTAAGAATTCTTCCTTGTGAGGATGTTTATCGATTTTATTTTCAATTAAAAATAAATCAAGTTCTTTGTCAAACAAAGGTTTCAGCATTTCTATTATCTCCTCCTCTGTCGTGTCTTGTCGGTCGTATAAGAATAAAACCATTTTAGACTTTAGCGCATTTTGAATAGAACGCTTAACGCCCATAGCTTCGATGGTATCGGTGGTCTCTCTAAGCCCAGCTGTATCTATTAATCTAAACTTGATACCGTTTAATATAATCACATCCTCTATGGTGTCTCGCGTCGTACCAGCAATATCAGAAACAATGGCTCTATCTTCTTTTAATAAAGCATTTAACAAAGATGATTTACCGGCATTGGGTTTACCCAAAATGGCTACCGGAACACCTTGTTTTATAGCGTTTCCATAAGCAAACGAATCAATAAGCGGCTGAATATGTTGTTTTAATTTACTCAATAAATTCATTAGCCCCGTTCGATCCGCAAACTCTACATCTTCCCCAGAAAAGTCTAACTCTAGCTCTATCATCGCAGCAAAGTGAATCAACTCCTTGCGCAAAGCCTGTAAATCATTAGAAATTCCACCTCTCATTTGGTTCATCGCAATCTTATGAGATGCTTTAGAGTCAGATGCAATCAGGTCTCCTACAGCTTCGGCCTGTGCCAAGTCTAATTTACCATTTTTGAAAGCACGCATGGTAAACTCTCCCGGGTTGGCCATCCTTAAACCTTCAGAAATAAAAAGGTCTATTATTCTTTGTTGAATGTACACCGAGCCATGACATGAGATTTCTACCACATCTTCTCCAGTATAGGAATGTGGATTTTTGAACAAGGAAACCAACACCTCATCTACAATTTCGTCGCCGTCCATGATTTTACCAAAGTGCAAGGTATGCGAGGCAGAGGCAGATAATTTCTTTCGTGTCTTGAAAAGAGTTTCTGTCGTTTCAATGGCTTGACTCCCCGAAATTCTGATGAGTGCAATGGCAGCTGAACTGTTGCCGGATGCAGGTGCTATAATTGTTTCTTCAAAATTCATAAATGCAAAGTTAGAACATTATTCGTCAATTTATGGCAATAAAAAAAGCCGCTGTTTCCAACGGCTTTCTTTAGCTTATTTTATCCTTAAATTAATCTCTGTCAATCACTTTATATAATTCAAAATTAAGATACATAGAGTTATCAGGACCTAGATTTAAGGTGTTGTAGTCTCGCCCAAAAGCTAAACGCGATGGAACAATAATGATTCCTTGGAAATCAACCGCAGGAAGAGCATCTACTGCTTTATCCTTAGAATTAAAATGTTTTAAACCATCTTGAATTCCTTCCATTTCATACCATTTTTTCTGAGCATTGTCTAAATTAGAAATGTCTTTGTAGTAAAAAGAAGGGTCCCAAATAGGAAAACCTGTGGTGTTAATGGTCGTAGAAATATTGCTAGGCAAAGTATAGTAAATAGAATCGTTTAGGCTTTTACCTTGAAATGCAGCCAATTCATATTGAATCAAAATGCTGTCATTCGCTGGATTGGTAATCGCTCTACCGTTAGCTTCAACCCCTGGTCTTTTAACAAACCAATATCCAGACGGATCCATTTGTGCTAATTCTGCTAAAGGTGTTTCTTCGTCGTCGTTTGGAGAATCATCACGAAACTTAGTTACTTTTCCTACACTATTAAAATAATGGTCATTTAAGAATTTAACAATCGCTTGATCATCTATACTATTTTGTTGTTCCTGAGGCAATAAGTCGACTCCATCATCATCACTTTTACAAGAAGATACCGAAACAAAAATTGTAAGTAATAGAACAGCTAAATATTGTAATTTCATATTTGTTTTAAATTTAAGGTGTGCAAGATACAAAGAATCTTATTTAATACAGACGACTAAGTGCTGCTTGGGTTGCTTTATTTTTTAAATATACTTTAAACATCCTTATAAGAAAGCTTAATTTATCTAATATTAACGTGTTAATTCAATGTTTATTGAATAAATCTTAAAGCTTATAAATTCGATTAGTTCTCTTATTTTCTTAAATTTACGCCATGAGAATTGATAAATTTTTGTGGTACGTACGTTATTTCAAAACCCGAAGCATCGCCACCGACGAGGTAAAGAAAAATAGAGTTTGGGTAAATGATGAATTGGCAAAACCTGCGAAAGAAGTCTTGGTGGGCGATTTGGTTAAAGTTAGAAAAGATCAAATAATTTACACTTTTGAAGTGCTACAATTACCCAAAAGCAGAATGGGTGCTAAATTGGTGACCTTATACATTAAAGACAGAACGGACAAAGAACAAAAAGATTTATTAGAGCTAAGAAGATCTTCTCAAAATTATTACCGCTCTAAGGGCGAAGGTAGACCTACCAAAAGAGACCGTAGAGATTTAGATGATTTTATGACAGATTTTGATGAGTTTTAATTTTATCGTGAATCGCTGAAACTACCTCCTCCACACTTCTATTACTTGTTGCTATACTCTCGTGTGCCATTTGATAAAATGCGTTGCGCTCAAATAGATGTTTGGCAATAAACTCCACAAGATCTTCGGGTGCTACGTGAGCAATCAAAGGACGCTCAACTTGGCCTTGGTTTAATCTTTCTGCCAATGCCGTGGGACTGGCGTGTAAATAAAAACTCAAGCTGTTTTTATTAATTAAATCCATATTATTATAAAAAGAGGGTGTTCCACCTCCAGTTGAAAGAACAAAACTTTTCTCACTCAAAACTTCCTTTAGGAGCTCATTTTCTAATTTTCGGAAATAAATTTCGCCTTTCTCAGAGAAAATTTCTTGGATATTTTTTCCTTCTCTCACTTCAATATACTCATCTAAATCTATGAACCCCAGCCCCATAAGCTCAGCCAATTGTTTGCCTACAGTCGTTTTGCCACTGCCCATATAACCTACTAAAGAAATTTTCATTTGGTAATCATTTAATTGTCAATATTCTACAACGACTAGCAAAGATAAAAAAGAAAAAACTTTCGAAATTATTTGGTCTGAACTAAAATCGTTTTATATTTGCAATCCGTTACGAAGAAAACAGTAACAGACTCGGTAGCTCAGTTGGTAGAGCACAACACTTTTAATGTTGGGGTCCTGGGTT
>CAZKJO010000080.1:0-3084 GCA_964553105.1 uncultured Weeksellaceae bacterium
TTTTTTGTATTCTAAAAACGCTATTTGATTTAATCAATTTTATCAGGACGAATCCTATCGTGGGTTGGCCAAACTAAATCATCGATATGATAACCTAAATCTTTAGCTAGGGCTAAGAATCTCTCTTTTACATCATTTGGAATTGTTTTTTCACGCGACAAAATCCAAAGATAATCTGTGTTTTTTCCTACCACCAATGCATATTTATAGTCACCTTCTAAGGCAATTACATTATACGGAGCATAAAAAGGTCCAAAGAAAGATACTTTGAGTTCGGCTAGACTAGGTTCTCCCACAAATTTTGCTTTACCTTCCACTTGACTCCATTTTTCTTTCTTGTAGTTGTATCCCGAGTTAATGACTTTAATGCTTTTATCTTTATTCAAGGCATATTCAGCCATGGTGTTGTCCATGTCTTTCTCGAAGGTGAAGTCCAAGCGCGCTATCTCATACCACTTACCAAGATATTTTTCTTGCTCAAAATTGGTAACGGCTGTAGCGCCTGTAGGAAGTTGTTGGGTATTGCAACTCCATAAAAATAATACACCTAGTGCAGCAAATATTTTTTTCATAAGTATAAATTTAAGTATAAAAGCTGTAGCATTCAAGCTCGGATTGGAAATATGGGATTTAGTATGCAATACTTTTAAGGAATTCTAAAATTGACAATACTTAAATTATTGATTTGGGTAGTTTCCGGATTGAGAATTATTCATTAGTTTGATTAGAATCCATCTAAATTACTGCCTTTTATAACGAAATAAATTCGTCTTATTAAATGAAATAGGAAAAACCTAACAAATAATGTAAATTTGTAAGAATTAATAATAAAAAACAAATCTTAAGTTATATGGCCTTTGATATTGATATGATAAAAAAAACCTACGCAAACTATAAGCAGCGTGTCGACAAAGCACGTGAAGTAGTAGGTAAACCACTAACACATTCAGAAAAAATTCTTTATGCTCACCTTTGGGATGGTGAAGCTACACAAGCTTACGAGCGCGGAAAGTCTTATGTTGACTTTGCTCCAGATAGAATTGCTCTTCAAGATGCAACGGCTCAAATGGCATTATTACAATTTATGCAAGCGGGTAAAGCAAAAGTTGCTGTTCCTACAACAACTCACTGTGACCACTTGATTCAAGCTAAATCTGGTGCTGAAACGGATTTGGCGAGTGCTTTAGATCAGAGCTCAGAGGTATTTAAATTCTTAGAATCTGTTTCAAACAAATATGGTTTAGGATTCTGGAAGCCGGGCGCTGGTATTATTCACCAAGTAGTTTTAGAAAACTATGCATTCCCAGGTGGTATGATGATCGGTACTGATTCACATACGGTAAACGCTGGTGGACTAGGAATGGTTGCGATTGGTGTTGGTGGAGCTGATGCGGTTGACGTAATGGCTGGAATGGCTTGGGAGTTGAAATTCCCTAAATTAATTGGTGTTAAATTAACTGGTAAATTAAGCGGTTGGTCTGCACCAAAAGACGTTATTCTAAAAGTAGCTGACATCTTAACTGTAAAAGGTGGTACAGGAGCTATCGTAGAATACTTCGGAGAGGGAGCTAAGTCTATTTCTTGTACAGGTAAAGGTACTATCTGTAACATGGGTGCTGAGATTGGAGCTACAACTTCAACATTCGGTTACGATGAGTCTATGGAGCGTTATTTACGTGCTACCGAAAGAGGAGATGTAGCAGATGCTGCCAACGAATTAAAAGATTACTTAACGGCTGACCCAGAGGTTTATGCTAATCCAGAGAAATATTTCGATCAGTTAATTGAAATTAACTTAGACGAATTAAAACCACAATTAAACGGACCTTTCACGCCAGATTTAGGAACGCCAGTGGGTGAAATTCATGATAAAGCGGTTGAAAATGGTTGGCCTCTTGACGTTGAGTGGGGATTAATCGGTTCTTGTACGAACTCTTCTTACGAGGATTTAACGCGTGCAGCATCTGTTGCTAAACAAGCGGTTGACAAGAAAATTAAAGCTAAATCAGAATTTGGTATTAACCCAGGTTCAGAGCAAATTAGATTTACAGCTGAAAGAGATGGAATTTTAAAGATTTTCGAAGATTTAGATGCTACTATCTTTACGAACGCTTGTGGACCTTGTATTGGTCAGTGGGCTCGTTACAATGGTCCTGAGCAACCTAAGAATACAATTATCCACTCGTTCAATAGAAACTTCTCTAAACGTGCAGATGGTAACCCAAATACACATGCTTTCGTAGCATCTCCAGAGATTGTAGCAGCTATTGCTATTTCAGGTAGATTAGACTTCGACCCAACCAAAGATTACTTAATCAATGAGGATGGTGAGAAAGTTATGTTAGACGAACCAAAAGGAATTGAGCTTCCAGAAAAAGGATTTGCCGTAGAGGACGCAGGATACCAAGCACCAGAAGAGGACGGAAGTAAAGTAGAAATTATTGTTGATCCAACATCTGAAAGATTGCAATTACTTACACCTTTCGAACCAATTGGTGACAAAATCGATAATGCTAAATTGTTAATTAAAGCATTTGGTAAATGTACAACTGACCATATTTCTATGGCTGGACCTTGGTTAAGATTCCGTGGTCACTTAGACAATATTTCTAACAATATGTTGATTGGAGCGGTTAACGCATTCAACCAAAAAACAAACTTTGTTAAAAATCAATTGACTGGTGAATATGGTCCTGTGCCAGATACGGCAAGAGATTACAAAGCAAAAGGAATTCCTTCTGTTGTTGTTGGTGATCATAACTATGGAGAAGGTTCTTCTCGTGAGCACGCGGCTATGGAGCCAAGACATTTAGGTGTTGTGGCTGTGATTGTTAAATCATTTGCTCGAATTCACGAAACCAACCTTAAGAAACAAGGTATGTTAGGTTTAACTTTTGCTAACGAAGCAGATTATGACTTAATCCAAGAGGATGATACTTTCAACTTTGTAGACCTAAACGAGTTTGCTCCAGACAAGCAGCTTACTTTGGTAGTTACACACAAAGATGGATCTCAGGATACTATCATGTTAAACCACACTTACAACCAATCACAAATTGACTGGTACAAAGAAGGTTCTGCATT
>CAZKJO010000081.1:0-3008 GCA_964553105.1 uncultured Weeksellaceae bacterium
ACGTTGTGTGTAATCTAAAAAACCCACGAAATGAATAATTCAAAATATACTAACTTTATATTAATGCTGATTTGTTCAGCAATCTCAATGTACATTACAATGTACTTCAACACCTACGAATTGAGTCACGTATTTTTCAGTTGGACAAGGATGTATATGACTTTTATTGGTATTGGTGGTATGGCAATTATTATGTTTTTGTTTATGAGAAAAATGTACACGGATAAGATTAAAAACATAGCCATCATCCTCGGGAGTGTAGTACTGATGATTGCTTCAACTTTTTTGGTAAGGCAACAAATCCCGATAGATGATGTCAAATGGATGAGAGCAATGATACCGCACCATTCTATTGCGATACTAACCAGCAACAAAGCTGAAATAAAAGACCCAGAAGTCAAAAAATTAGCCGAGGAAATAATTAAGGCCCAAGAGCGAGAAATTGCTGAAATGAAAAAGATGATTGAACGACTCGAAAAAGAAAAATAAATTGATGAAAAATCTAATATGCCTTATAATACTCGCTTTAAGCACAAATTTTCTAATTGCTCAGGTGGGTACAAATGGTGATAACAGAGAAGAAACAGGCAGACCAATAAAGGAATATAATTTAACCATTGAACAGAATGAAATCACTTTGGCAGGTGTAACTGCCGATGGAATGACCGTTAATGGTGGTATTCCCGCACCAACATTGGAGTTTACCATAGGAGACCTTGCTATCATAAACGTGACCAACCAAATGGATGTGGAAACTTCCGTGCATTGGCACGGCATCATATTACCTAATTTTCAAGATGGAGTTCCCTACCTAACCACGCCACCAATTAAACCAAACACTACATTTCAGTATCGGATTCCCATAAATCAAACAGGAACATATTGGTACCACTCGCATACGATGCTTCAGGAGCAAAAAGGGGTTTATGGTTCCATAGTAATTCAACCTAAAGAAAAATTATTGGAATACGAAAAAGAGTTGGTAATTGTACTATCGGATTGGACAAATGAAAAATCGGAAAACGTATTACGAAATCTGAAAAGAGGCAACGAATGGTATCAGGTCAAAAAAGGAACAGCAGTACCATTAAGCAGAGCGATAGCAAGAGGAGCATTTGGCGCTCAACTGAAAATGTGGCGAGACCGTATGGAAGGTGCAGATATTGCCGACATTTACTACCCTGCATTTTTAAGTAATGGCATGGATACAGCGAAATATCCCAATTTCAATGCAGGAGAAAAGGTGCGACTACGCTTTATCAACGCTTCGGCATCCACTTATTTTTGGATGGACTTTGGAGGTGGCAATCCACAGATTGTATCGAGCGATGGTTTGGATGTACAACCAGTTTCTAAAGACCGGTTTCTTTTTGCAATAGCCGAAACATACGATGTTGTCGTTACAATTCCCGATGGAACATTAGAAATTACAGCAACCGCACAAGATGGTTCGGGACACACATCCATTCAATTGGGTAAAGGCAATTTAATTCGTGCAAAGGTTATCGACAGACCTGATAAAATTGCGATGATGCAACAAATGGCTAAAATGGATATGAAAATGGGCGCACCATCAATCATATCTAATCCCAAAAAGAAAGACCCAATGCACCTCAAAGAAAAGTATGGGATGAAAATGGATATGAGCCACGACCATATGAAGATGGAAGACGATATGAAAATGAATGGCTCGAACAAAAAGGATTCCACTAAAATGGAAGATATGAATATGGGAGGAATGGAGAATCATATGCACCATCAACACAAGATGCAAAAGGATACTTCAGCATTTGATTATGATACTCGAAAAACTTATTTCAACTATGATTATTTAAAAGCGAAAGAAGCAACAACCTTTCCCACAGATGCAAAAGTTAATGAACTGTTGCTAAACCTTACGGGAAATATGAATCGATACATATGGAGTATGAACGGAGTTCCATTGGCCGAGACCGATAAAATTAAAATCAAAAAAGGAGAAGTAACACGTATTACACTCAACAACCTTACGATGATGCACCACCCAATGCATTTGCACGGTCATTTTTTTAGGGTCGTCAACAAGAATGGTGAGAGGTCGCCACTAAAACACACAGTAAATGTGCCCCCAATGCAAGAGCTGACCATTGAGTTTTACAATGAGGAGTACGGAGATTGGTTTTTTCATTGCCACGTACTGTATCATATGATGAGCGGAATGACACGTATTTTTGGCTATGACACTCCACGAGATAAAAGAATGGAAGCGTTTCCTGTTGAAAAGATAATCCACGAAACTAATCGATACTATAATTGGGGAATGGCTCGATTAGGCTCAAATTTTAATGAATTGATGCTTATGTCAAGCAACATTAGAAATGAATTTGAATTGAGGGCAGAATTCGATTACAAAGAAAATGCAGAAATTGAAGTGAGCTACAATAGATATTTAAATGATTGGGTTCGCTTGTATGTTGGTGTAAATGCTGAAAATGAAAGTCCTGATTCATTTGATGATATTAATACAGTTGGGTTGGCAGGTATCAAATATTTTACGCCCTATATGTTCATCGTTGATTTGAGTATCGACCATCAATTGCGTCCACGTATTAGGCTTGATAGGGAGTTATTGCTCTTTCCAAGAATATTTTTGGAGGGAGAGTATGAGTATAGAGCAGATTTTGGATGGGTTAATGATTTTGACGACGAAATCGACTACGAAGATGAAACCAAATGGCTTGTTGGACTATCATATATAGTTTCCCGAAATTTCTCTATTCAAGTAAATTACAACAATCAATATGGTTGGGGTGGCGGATTACTGGTTAGATTTTAAACAAAGACTACACACAACAATGGTAGCTGATGCACAACTCTAATCTTGCTCAAAATTCTAAATAAGCCAAGCCAATAGAAGCGATTTAAGTCATTTATTTCAGTTGGCAGTTTGGGTTATTTGCTAATTTTTTCAGAGTTTTAAGTTGCTTAAATGGCAAGTATGCAAGCCTAAAATTAGGTTTAGATAAAAG
>CAZKJO010000082.1:0-2583 GCA_964553105.1 uncultured Weeksellaceae bacterium
GTGATTCCCATACCACATTGAACCTCGTCAAAGATTAATAAAACTTCTTTTTCGTCGCAAATATCTCTTAAGTATTGTAAGAATTCTGGTCTGAAGAAGTTGTCTCCACCCTCACCTTGTATTGTCTCTAAACAAATACAAGCAATTTCATCTGGATTGTTCGCAAATGCTGCTTCAATTTGTTTTTTAGCTTGTTCTTCTAAAGCGATTGTTTTCTCAACATTTTCACCTTCGAATGGGAAGAACATTTTTGGGTTTTCAATACGTGGCCAATCGAATTTAGGAAAATACATGAATTTTCTTGGGTCATTGGTGTTGGTCAACGACATAGTATAACCCGTTCTACCGTGAAATGCTTGTTTGAAGTGAATTACTTGTCCCGCTTCTTTGTCAACTCCTCTGGACATATTCAACCTTGTTCTCCAGTCGAAAGCTGTCTTTAATGCGTTTTCTACGGCTAAAGCTCCACCCGAAACAAAGAATGCATATTGTAATTCCTCTGGAATAGCAACCCGAGAAAATGTTTCAATAAATTCAGCAAATTCTTCATTGTAAACATCAGACATAGATGGTTTGATGATAGCGCACTTACCTAACCAATCTTGGTGTTTCTTGATGTGTGGATGGTTGTACCCAATCGCTGCAGAAGCAAACATTGAGAACATATCTAAATATTCTGTTCCATTTACATCAACGATATAGCTATCGTGTGATTTTTCTAAATCCATTACCATATCAAAACCATCGGCTAAGATATGTTTACTTAGTCTATCGTGTACTCTTTGTGAAGTTAATGTTTCATTCATATTTCTTGAATAATTTTTAAATTTAAGTCAGATAAAAATTGACTTAATAATGTTATTTTAAATGTTTTATAAGCTCAATATTTAATTAAGTATTTAATATAATGTATAAGACCCTGAATATTAATCCAAGGTCCTAATTAATATTATTAAATATCAAATTTAATTCCTTGAGCTAAAGGAAGTTCAGTTGTGTAGTTAATAGTGTTAGTTTGGCGTCTCATATAGATTTTCCAAGCATCTGATCCAGACTCGCGTCCTCCACCAGTCTCTTTTTCGCCACCAAATGCACCACCGATTTCAGCACCAGAAGTACCTATGTTTACGTTAGCAATACCACAGTCAGAACCTGCGTGTGATAAGAAACGTTCAGCTTCTCTCAAGTTGTTGGTCATGATAGCCGAAGATAAACCTTGAGCAACACCATTTTGTAAGTCAATTGCATTTTCAACATCTCCACTATATTTCATTAAATATAATATTGGTGCGAAAGTCTCGTGCTGAACGATGTCAAAATGATTTTCGGCTTCTGCGATAGCAGGTTTTACATAACAACCACTTTCGTAGCCTTCACCTTCTAATACACCACCTTCAACAATGATTTTACCACCTTCTTCTACCACTCGTTTCAATGCATCTTGGTACATAGCAACAGCGTCTGTATCGATAAGTGGACCAACGTGATTGTTTTCATCTAATGGATTACCAATTTTCAATTGTCCATAAGCAGCAACAATCGCGTCTTTTACTTTATCATAAATGCTTTCGTGGATGATTAAACGACGTGTAGAAGTACATCTTTGTCCTGCTGTACCAACAGCACCAAATACAGCACCAATCACAGTCATTTTAATATCAGCATCTGGAGTAACGATGATGGCGTTATTTCCACCTAACTCTAATAAAGTTTTACCTAATCTTTCGGCAACTGTACTGGCAACGATTTTACCCATACGTGTAGAACCTGTTGCAGAAATTAATGGTATACGTTTGTCAGTAGACATGAATTCACCTACTTTATAATCACCATTGATTAAACATGAAATACCTTCTGGCATATCATTTTCTTTCAAAATATCAGCGATGATTTTCTGACAAGCAACACCTGTTAAAGGAACTTTTTCACTTGGTTTCCAGATACAAACATCACCACAAACCCAAGCAAGAGCTGTGTTCCAAGACCAAACCGCTACAGGGAAGTTGAATGCAGAAATAATTCCTACAATTCCTAATGGATGGTATTGATCATACATTCTGTGTCCTGGTCTTTCTGAGTGAATTGTAGAACCGTATAATTGACGAGATAAACCAACTGCAAAGTCACAGATGTCGATCATTTCTTGCACTTCACCATAACCTTCTTGTAGAGATTTCCCCATTTCATAAGAAACTAATTTCCCTAATGGTTCTTTTAATTCTCTTAATTTATTTCCAAACTGACGAACAATTTCTCCTCTCTGTGGAGCAGGAACCAAACGCCATTCTTTAAAGGCTTTTTGAGCAGTTTCTACGACTTTATCATAGTCTTCACGTGTTGTTGTTGCAACTTTAGCAATGTGCTTTGCATCTACCGGAGAAGATGAAGAAATTTCTGCGCCGCTACCAAACCAATCCGAACCTGTAGAAGTTCCTTTGTTAGTAGCTTCAATGCCTAATTGCTTTAAAACGTCTTGTATCATAATAAAATTTAGTTTTATTTTAATTTCGAAGTTTCCAAATTTAATGAAATACATAGACTTTTCCTACCAAGTAGAGAAAGCTTAAGATAATTTTATGAACA
>CAZKJO010000083.1:0-2564 GCA_964553105.1 uncultured Weeksellaceae bacterium
TTAACTTTTTTGCGAATTCGAAACTCCTCAATCAAAACAAGATTTACTTGAATATATCACACTCAAACTCAACTTACTAAGATTTAATTATGAAATTCGCAAAAAAAATGTCGTATATTGGGATTATTGCATTAAATTTTTTAAAAAAAAAGCAAATTCAAGCTTTATAATCAATTTTATAAAGTTGGAACGATAAGGCTTTTGAGCCCCAAATCTTTTTGTGGAAGACATAAAGATGATGAAATAATGTAGAATTAATATTTTGAGAGCATACCTATAGGGTGTTTTCATTAAACCAAAAATATATTTATATGAGTAAGAATAATGAAATGACAAACAAGCGAATTGGTATCATTGGAGCAGGTCCGAGTGGTTTAGCACAGATTAGAGCCTTCGAAGCTTTAGAAGATAAAGGACATGCTATGCCGGAGATTGTTTGTTTTGAGAAACAAGATAATTGGGGCGGAATGTGGAACTATTCATGGAGAACTGGCGTAGGAAAATACGGTGAACCTATCCATGGTAGCATGTATAAGTATCTGTGGTCTAACGGTCCAAAAGAGTGTTTAGAATTTTCAGATTATTCATTCTATGAGCACTTTGGAAAACCGATTTCTTCTTATCCACCAAGACCTGTTTTATTTGATTATATTCAAGGTAGAATTAAAAAAAGTAAAGCAAGAGAATTTATTCGTTTTAATACCACAGCTAGATGGGTAAGTTACGATGAAGACACAAAAAAATTCACCGTAGTCTTGGATGATTTAAAAATCAATAAGACTTATTCAGAAGAATTCGATTATTTGGTCGTAGCATCGGGTCACTTCTCGACGCCAAATATGCCTTATTTTAAAGGAATCGAAAACTTTCCAGGTTCTGTGATGCATGCGCACGATTTTAGAGGAGCTGACCAGTTCAAAGATCAAAATCTATTATTAATTGGTAGTAGTTATTCTGCTGAAGACATCGGTGTACAATGCTATAAGCATGGCGCCGAATCTGTTACTTTAAGCTACAGAAGTAATCCGATTGGTGTTGAATGGCCCGAAGGAATCAAAGAAGTTCCATTGGTTACACATTTCAAAGATGATACAGCTTACTTTAAAGATGGGACACAAGAGAGGTTTGATGCCGTAATTATGTGTACGGGATACCAACATAAATTCCCATTCTTACCAGACGAATTGCGTCTTAAGACTAAAAACAACTTATATCCAGATAATCTATACAAAGGTATATTCTTCAATGAGTTACCTCAGTTGATTTACCTAGGAATGCAAGATCAGTATTATACATTTAATATGTTCGATGCACAGGCTTGGGTTGCACGTGATTATATGATGGGAATGCTAGAACTTCCTTCTGAAAATGAAAGGAGAGTTGATATGGACAAGTGGTTGGAAAGAAATGATAATTTAGAGCATGGAGATGACGAAGTAGATTTCCAAACCGATTATATTAAAGACTTAATTTCTATGTCAGATTATCCTCCATTTAATTTAGATGAGGTAGCTAGAATGTTCAAAGAATGGCTAAAAGACAAAGAAGACAACATCCTTACCTATAGAGATAAAACTTTTAAATCAGCTGTTACAGGAACCATGGCCGCAGAGCATCACACCGAGTGGATGGACGAATTAGACGACAGTAAAGAAAGATATCTTTATGAGCCAGAAGAGGAAGAATTGATCCCAGAAAATCTTTAATTTTTTCTAAGCATAAATTCAACCCTTGGGTTTTAACTCAAGGGTTTTTTTGTATGTTTAACTTTCATTATTAAAAATACAAAACATGAGATTATTATTTTGGATTGTTATCCTACTTCCCAATTTAACCTTTGCTCAGGAATCTACAGCTTCAGAAAAATTTTGGTCAAATCTAGAGCAGCATTGTGGCAAAGCTTACGAAGGTTGGATTACCGCCGGAGCCGTTCCTAAAGATGGATTTACTGGAAAAAAGCTTGTGATGCACGTACGCGGATGTAAAAAAGACGAAATTAAAATTCCATTTTTCGTGGGCGAAAACAAATCTAGAACTTGGATTTTAAAAATGAATCAAGAAAAAATCATCAGCTTAAAACATGATCATCGAAATCCAGACGGAAGCGAAGAAGATTTGACACAATATGGTGGAATCAATTCAAATGTTGGTTTAGAAACAGTTCAAATGTTCCCTGCCGATGAATTCACGGCTAAAATTCTTCCAGCAGCTTCCACAAATATTTGGTGGTTTACTTTAGAAGGCGATGTATTTACATATAATTTAAGACGAATTGGCAGTGACCGAGTTTTTACAGTTAGTTTTGACCTAAGCACGCCTATCTCCGTTCCTAGCAAGCCATGGGGCTATGGCGATTAAATATTTAATACAATATAATCTTTCGATTTACTTCTATAATTTAATTGGTTTAGTAATTGCCTTAAATAGTCTTGAAAACAATTAAAAATTAATTCTATGAGCTTTATCAATGCTATGCAAAGTCGTTATACGACCAAGAAATACGATCCAACCAAAAAGATTGACCCTAAGAAAATTGAAGAACTGAAAAAGATTTTACAATTAAG